>JBAVZX010000717.1:0-7796 GCA_049589015.1 Phormidium sp.
GTTAATGATTCTTCCACCGATAATTTTACACAGTTGGAAAGAGAAAATTTAGAATTGCGCCGCCTGCGAAACATTGATGATCTTACACAACTTGCTAATCTTCGTTACTTTGAAGAATATCTAGAACAACATTGGCAAAACTTAGCGAAAGAAGCATCACCTTTGTCTGTAATTTTATGCGATATTGACTTTTTCAAAATTTACAATAAAACTCAAGGTCATGAAGCAGGAAATAACTGTTTACGCCAAATAGCAGATGTCATGCGCCAACTAGTCAGAAAATCTCATGATGTTGTCGCCCGTTACCAAGAAGATGAATTTGGCATCATTTTGCCCAATGCTAATGCTAATATTGCCTGTGAAGTTGCCGAAAGAATTCGGGAAAAAGTAAAAAGTTTAGCGATTAGTCACGATCCTAAAATTGGTGGTCTTCCGGCTCCTGTCTTGACAGTGAGTTTAGGAGTAGCGAGCACTATTCCTGATAACAATATTAACTCCGATAGCTTGCTGCGTAAAGCAAAAGAAGCTCTTTTTAAAGCTAAAAGTTTAGGGCGAAATCAAATTAATTTCCAGCAGCTTTAATTTGGTAAACCTTTAGGATGTAACAGTTCTCTATGGAAACCCTGACGAATTGGAAAATTTAAATATCGTGCTTGTAAAACTTGCCATTCTTGCCATGCTTGGTAGCGACTTTCTGCTAGTTCTTTACTCAAAGTATTAGGTAATTTGGCTTTTTCTGTTCGCAAAGCTTCCGTGAGAAAGTCTCCTAAAACCATACTATCTTGAATATTTCCTAACACTTCTTGAATTTTCTTGACATCTTGGCAATAAGCTGCATAAGTTACACCATAAAAATCAGTAAATAATTCCATTTGGTAGCGCACGCGCTTTGCTTGTTTGCGTAAGTCATGCAGCATTTCTCCTGGTTGGTTTAACTGTTCTTCTACCGCCTGATGATTCAAATTTGCCCTTGGGCGAATTCCGCTTTCATCGGTTTCAATTCCCACTAACCAACCCGGGTGCAATAAAAACTTGCTGACTTCTGGTAACAATAAATCTGGTAACACTTCTAGAATTGGTAATTGCGCTATTACTTGGTATTTTGGTTCTCTAAACCAATCCTGAAAAGCTTGCTTTAGTTTCTGATAATTTGACTTTCCTTCTAAACTTTTTTTTACCATTTTAAAAGTTTCGGTGCGTTTTTTAATCAGATAATCTAATGCAGTGTTAATAACTTTCTGTTCTGACTTAGGTAATGCAGAACGGTACTGATTTTCTAATGCTTCTTTGAGCACATCTAAATCTCGCAACTCCCCTAAAATACGAGCTATTTTACCAATTTGTCTTTCTTGCGCCGCTGGTGGTAAATCTAAGGCTGGTGCAAAACCTGTGACTGCTGTTCTGAGGCGACGCATTCCGACACGCATTTGGTGTAAGGCTTCTGGATCTTCATCTTTGAGGACTTCTGCTTCGTACTTCATGGTTTTATTGAAGTGTTTCTCAACAGCAATATAAGCCCAGTCGCCTAAAGTATTAGCTTTTTTTGGGTTATTTAATGTCATCATTTTTTTGGATTAAATCAGATGTAATATTCATTTAACCAGTATATTCTTACAGAATTTATGCGAAAAACATCTGCTTGATTTGGGAACTCAGGTGAACTACAGTCAATACCCTCAACTATACCTTTAGGTATAGTTGGCGCTTCTGGTTTCACGGGGGAGTGTCTGAGAACGGATTTACTTTCACTCTTTGGTCTTACCTCCTCTCCACCAGCAGAAACGGCTGTTCCATCCGTCTTTAGTATATCTATGAAATCCTTAATTTATGGGCCAAACCTGCCCCTACAATTCAAAACTCTCCCAGTCCCCAGTCCCCACTCCCTAAGCAATTGTCATCGAAAGTTGTAAAACAAGAATGAAATCGAGGGGCTCAAGGGAGTGAAAGCCTTTAAAATGATTGGGATTTGTATAGTTGTAACATAAAGCAAAAACTATGCCTCGTCGTAACGACATTAAGAAGATTCTGCTGTTGGGTTCTGGTCCGATTGTAATTGGTCAAGCTAGTGAATTTGATTATTCGGGTACACAAGCTTGTAAGGCGCTACGCAGTGAAGGTTATGAGGTGGTGTTGGTCAACTCCAACCCTGCTACAATCATGACCGATCCTGAGACAGCAGACCGCACCTATATTGAACCTTTAACGCCGGAAATGGTGGAAAAGGTGATCGCCAAAGAAAGACCTGATGCTTTATTGCCGACAATGGGCGGACAAACTGCATTAAACTTAGCCGTAGCCTTGTCAAAGAATGGGGTTTTAGAACGCTATGGCGTAGAGTTGATTGGGGCGAAGTTGGAAGCGATCGAAAAAGCCGAAGATCGCTTATTATTCAAAGAAGCAATGCAGAAGATAGGGGTCGATGTTTGTCCTTCTGGGATTGCTTGCGATCTTAATCATGCTAGAGAGATTGCACATCAAATTGGCACTTATCCTTTAATCATTCGTCCAGCATTTACATTAGGCGGAACTGGTGGTGGTATTGCCTACAACCAAGAAGAATTTGAAGAAATTGCCCAATCAGGTATTGATGCTAGTCCGGTTTCGCAAATTTTGATTGAAAAATCACTTTTGGGTTGGAAAGAATACGAATTAGAAGTAATGCGAGACTTGGCAGATAACGTAGTAATTATCTGTTCCATTGAAAACCTCGATCCAATGGGAATTCATACAGGTGATTCGATCACTGTTGCCCCTGCCCAAACCCTCACCGATAAAGAGTATCAACGGTTGCGGGATGCCTCAATTAAAATCATTAGAGAAATTGGCGTTGAGACTGGAGGTTCTAACATTCAGTTTGCCGTAAATCCGGTAAATGGAGAAATAGTTGTCATTGAAATGAACCCGCGTGTTTCCCGTTCTTCCGCCTTAGCTTCTAAAGCAACTGGTTTTCCAATTGCTAAATTTGCGGCTAAGTTGGCAGTGGGCTACACCCTGGATGAAATTAATAATGATATTACCAAGAAAACTCCCGCATCTTTTGAGCCAACCATTGATTATGTAGTTACGAAGATTCCCCGGTTTGCTTTTGAAAAATTCCCCGGAACTCAACCAGTATTAACAACTCAAATGAAATCAGTAGGGGAAACAATGGCAATTGGGCGGACATTTTTAGAGTCCTTCCAAAAAGCCTTGCGCGGTTTAGAAACTGGACGGGCTGGTTGGGGTTGCGACAAACAGGAAAAACTGCCATCATTAGAACACATTCGCGCTCAATTACGCACACCAAACCCGGAAAGAATTTTCACGGTTCGCCATGCCATGCAGTTAGGAATGTCGGTAGAAGACATTTATGAACTGACGGGAATCGATCCTTGGTTTTTGGATAAAATTCAGGAATTACTCGAAACTGAGAAATTCTTGAAACGCACAGCTTTGCCACAGATTAATAAAGAGCAAATGTATGCGATTAAACAGCAGGGATTTAGCGATCGCCAAATTGCCTTTGCTACCAAAACCAACGAAGATGAAGTGCGCCATTACCGCAAGAGTTTAGGGGTAATTCCGGTATATAAAACCGTTGATACCTGTGCCGCAGAATTTGAAGCTTTCACACCTTATCATTATTCAGCTTATGAATTAGGTTGTGTCTGTACCACAGAAGAGGAAAATAGTGCTACTTTATTGCCACCAGAATCAGAAGTAATGGATTCAAACAGGCAGAAGGTAATGATTTTAGGAGGTGGGCCTAACCGAATTGGGCAGGGGATTGAGTTTGATTATTGTTGTTGTCATGCTAGCTATGCTTTGCGCGATGCTGGTTTTGAAACGATCATGGTTAACTCGAATCCAGAAACAGTTTCGACTGACTATGATACGAGCGATCGCTTGTATTTTGAACCCCTCACAAAAGAAGATGTTCTGAACATCATTGAAACCGAAAAACCCGCCGGAGTTATCATTCAATTCGGCGGACAAACCCCGCTAAAACTAGCAGTTCCCCTACTAGAATACCTAACTAAATATAACATCACTGAAACGAAAATTTGGGGAACTTCACCTGATTCGATCGACATTGCCGAAGACAGAGAACGCTTTGACGAAATTGTGGTGAAACTGCAATTATTAACGGCACCAAATGGGATTGCGCGATCGGAATCAGAAGCGATTACTATTGCTGGAAAAATTGGTTATCCGGTGGTAGTACGTCCAAGTTATGTATTAGGTGGACGGGCGATGGAAATTGTCTATTCTGATGCTGACTTACAGCGTTATATGACAGTGGCGGTACAAGTTGAACCGGAAAAACCAGTGTTAATTGATAAGTTCTTAGAGAACGCTGTGGAAGTAGACGTGGATGCGATCGCAGATGCAACTGGTAATGTGGTAATTGGCGGGATCATGGAACATATTGAACAAGCGGGAATTCACTCTGGTGACTCTGCTTGTACCTTGCCAACTACATCTTTATCACCAGCAATTCTGCAAGTAATCCGCGATCAAACTATCAAATTAGCCAAAGCTTTGAATGTAATTGGGTTAATGAATGTACAATATGCGATCGCCGACGCATACAGCTACACCCCTAAAGTTTACATTCTAGAAGCCAATCCCAGAGCATCAAGAACCGTACCCTTTGTTTCCAAAGCAATTGGCAAACCTTTGGCGAAACTTGCTTCGTTGATTATGTCAGGAAAAACCCTGGAAGAATTAGGGCTGACTCAGGAAATTATTCCGAATCATATCGCAGTCAAAGAAGCTGTGTTACCATTTAATAAATTCCCAGGTACAGACACATTACTGGGGCCAGAAATGCGATCGACTGGGGAAGTAATGGGCATAGATACTGACTTTGGAAAAGCCTTTGCCAAAGCCGAAATAGGCGCAGGAGAAAAGCTACCATTATCAGGTAGAGTATTTGTATCGATGAGCGATCGTGACAAACAAGCCGTAGTTCCAGTAGTGAAACAATTCATGGAATTAGGATTTAATATTGTCGCCACTGATGGTACTCGTCGAGTCTTGAAAGATAGCGGTTTACAAGGTGTGGAATTAGTGCTAAAAGTACATGAAGGTCGTCCCCACATTGTAGACGCAATTAAAAACGAGAAAATCCAGTTGATTATTAATACTCCATCTGGAGAAGAAGCGCAAACAGATGGACGTTTATTGCGGCGAACTGCGTTATCGTATAAAGTACCAGTAGTCACAACAATTGCGGGTGCAAAAGCGATCGCAGCAGCAATTTCTCAGTTACAATCGGCACCATTAGACGTGAAAGCGATTCAGGAATATTTGATGTAGGTTGGTAATAGGTAGTAGGTAGTAGGTAAGGGAAATTGTTCTTACCTATTACCTATTGTTATATTTTCTTCCCAATGTTCGTCTTCTAAGTCTATAGTTATCACATCCCATCATTTCACTAATAGACTTCTTGCAATCCTAGAATCTGGTTTTTTTTACCACAGATATCCACAGATGAACACGGATGAACACAGATGGTATATATAGGTTATCTGTTTTTGTCTGAGTTCTTTTTTTTTTAACGCAGATGAATGCAGATGAACGCAGATGAACGCAGATGAAAGATGGATATTGTCTATTTTTGCCAGAGATTTAATGAAGAATGACTCAATTTTTAAATCATGGCGATACACTCAATTTCTACTAAGACATCTTTGGGGAGACGGGAGACTTCTACACAAGCACGGGCGGGGGCGGTTGCTTCGTCAAAGTATTTGGAGTAAACGGCATTCATGGCTGCAAAATCATTCATGTTTGCTAAGAAAACAGAGGTTTTTACTACGTTTGACCATTTAGCACCCGCCGTAGTTAAAATGGCTTCTATGTTAGCCATGACTCGTTCTGTTTGTTTAGTGACATCATCTTTGTAGACGACATCGCCTAATCTGGGATCGATCGCAATTTGTCCAGCAACAAACAACATTTGTCCACTAGCAAGAATTGCTTGATTATAAGGGCCAACTGGCGCGGGTGCCGATTCTGTAAAGATAACTTTGCGATCCATTATCACTTTTTCTAAATAAACTTCTTGGGTGCGAAGTCCACCCGGAAAAACTTCTGGGTTAAAAACTTCTCCATCTGGCATTATCGCACCAGTTAGGTCTGCATTTTCAATACTCATACCATAAGTTTCAGTACGAGATAAATCTGCCCTGCTTAAATTTGCTTCTTTTAGATTTGCATTAATTAAACTTGCCCTGCGTAAATTTGCTCTTTCTAAATTTGCTCCTTGAAGGCAAGTTTTTATAATATTTGCACTTTGGAGATTTGCGGCGCTCAAATCTATATTAGCTAAATTCATGCCTGATAAATCTAATTTATGCAGATTAGATTTATGTAAGATAGCATTTTGAAACCTCACCTGATCGATAGTTGCTTCAATCAAATTTGTTAAAGTTAAATTTGCCTCTAAAAAGGATGCAGCAGTTAGATTTGCTTTGGTTAAATTTGCTTTACTTAAGTTAGTTTTTCTCAAAGAAGCAACAGTTAATTCTGCACTAGTTAAGTTGGCATTGCTGAGATTAGCTTCATCTAGATTGGCAAAATTTAATTTAGCACTACTTAAGTTTACACCAGTCAAATTAGCTGCATTCAAAATGGCATAATTCAAATTAGCATTACTCAAATTTGACCAACTTAAGTCAGTACTGCTAAGATCTGCCCAAGCCAGACTTGCATATTGCAAATTTACTGCTGTCAAGTCTGTATTCATCAGAGAAGCTCTACTAAAATCTGTTTGGTAAAGATTCGCCTCTGAAAGATTAGCTTCACTTAAGTCAGCACCAGATAAATTTGACTGTGTTAAATCGATTTCACTCAAGTCTGCGCCTTGAAAGTTTTCACCTCTTAAATCTTTTTTTCCAAAGTCTCTCTCACCTTGCGCGTATTTTTCTAAAAGTTCTTGAGCATCCATAGTTTAAAAATTGATCGCACTCTCCAAAATAACACTTGCGATCGCTCCACTAATCAGTATTCCCATGTATCCTACAAATTCTAACACCGAAAAAATCTCTTTGCGGCTTTTGTGTCTAAGCAGTACGCACAAGCTACTCAAACATGAATTAGAAAAAACCTTTTCCACCGCAAAACTACATACTGCCCACTTTTTCGATCGCAACAAAACAATTTATACAGTTGCATAAAAAACATTGTTTGATATAAGATATGAACAAAATAGGCTTTGTTAGTTATATATAATGACAATTACATTACCTGGATCAGTTTCATCGCGCAAAATTTATCCAGAACTGGAAGTGCTGCTAATTTGTGCCACTACTTTAGTAAACGCGGAAAGAGGAGATCGGCTGAAAATCCTACTTCAAGAAAACATAGACTGGGAAAGTCTACTCAAGAAGGCGACTCAACATAAATTGATGCCGCTTTTGTACTCGAATTTAAACTCTATCTGCCCAGAAGCAGTACCGAAAGCTATTTTAACCAAGTTGAAGGTGGAGTTCCAATATCATACTCGACACTGCTTGTTTTTGTGTGGAGAATTGGTTAGATTGCTGAATTTGTTTGAAGGGCAAGGAATTCCGGTTTTACCTTTTAAAGGGCCTGTGTTAGCGGCTTCTGCTTATGGTAATTTGTTGCTGCGACAATTCGGTGATTTGGATATTTTGGTTCATGCTGAAGATATTGAACGGGCGAAGGCGCTGTTTTTAGCTCAGGGATATCGGATGAAAATTGAGCGAATCGAAGTGACACCGGAACAGGAAGAAATTTTTGTTAGATCCCCTCATATCTATCAATTAGTTCGCGAAGCTGCTTACCCC
>JBAVZX010000718.1:0-1903 GCA_049589015.1 Phormidium sp.
GATGTTGATAGCGAAGAAGAAAAAAATTATGGAGAGGAACATCTTGTTCAGCTAAAAGCAGCTTGCGAAAGTTTTTTGAGAAAAGAAACTTTTGCAGTTGGACAGATTGTGAAATGGAAAGAAAATCTGAAGAATAGGAAGCTTCCACACAAGAATCAGCCAGCCATCGTTATTGCTATATTAGACGAACCTGTTAGCAGTACGGATGATGAATCTGGTAGCCCCTACTTCTTAGAAACTTTAGATATCATCCTGGGAATAATAGTTGATGACGGGACTTTTTTAACTTTCTACTACGACAGTAGAAGGTTTGAAACTTATTAACTATGGCAGGTATTCTGCTTATTTCACAAACAGAAACATTGAATTAAAAAAATGAAAACCCGCAAACTAAGGCGGGTTAGTTAATTCAATTGCTGATTTGGCAATTATTGCAAAATTGGGATTGCGGTGATTATGGTTTGCAAATTTGCTGCTAAAGTTGCGGTTAAACAACGAGTTTCCGGTAAGGTGTCAACTACAATTCCTAAACACAACAACATCATGTAAATGATGGAGTATTTAAAGGTCGATCGCGCTAAGGGAATATCACTGGGATTGTGTAATAATTGCCAAGATTTCTGAATGAATTTTGCACCTAAAATAGCCGCTATTAAACCGTAAACTATCCCCACTGTTCCCAAGGGATAAATTAGCAGAAAAGTTGATGCCACCATGATTAAAGTGTAAATCCAAATTTGCCTGGTTGTCTCTTCTTCTCCTACGATTACGGGTAACATGGGAATGCCAACTTTGGCGTAATCTTCCCGAATCATTAATGCTAATGCCCAAAAATGTGGCGGTGTCCACAGGAAAACTATGGCAAATAACATCCACGCTGACCAGCTTAAATCACCCGTCACTGCTGCCCATCCTACTAAAGCGGGAATTGCGCCAGCAGCACCACCAATAACGATATTTTGGGTAGTATGACGTTTGAGTAAATGGGTGTAAATTGCCATGTAAAAAACTATGCCGGACATTGCTAACAAAGCGGCTAATAAATTGGCGAAAACTGTTAGCAAGGTGAAGGATAAAACGGCAAGGACGATCGCAAAAATAAGTGCATGGCGCGTTTGAACTTTTCCTGAAGGAATTGGACGCTTGCGGGTGCGTTCCATTGTATAATCAATATCGCGATCGTAAATGCAATTTAAAGTTTGGGCTGAAGCTGCGGCGAGAGTTCCACCCAATAAAGTTACTACTAACAATAAGGGATTAACTCTGCCATTTGATGCCATCCACATACTAGCTGATGTGGTAATCAGTAGTAGTGGAATAATCCGAGGTTTCGTCAATTGGTAATAGCTTTGAATTACTTCTTTAAAGTTTTGATGCTGACGAGAAACCCCAGTTGCAATAAGTTCTTGCATGAATTCTAATGTCCTTTGATAATGACTAATTACTAACAGGTCATGGGTAATTGAGAAAGTATAAATAGTAACTTTTTCCCAACTACCGATCGCCAATTATCCATTTGCTACTAACTTGCTGTCGCGCCATGCTAAAACACTGAAAATTACTAGAGTTGCCAGTAAAGCTGCGCCTAATGCTTGGTGACTTACTGTTAATGGTTCTACTTGTAAACGCAATCGGAAAGTCGCCACTCCTAAACCAATTTGACAGACTAACAAAGCGCCAGAAATGTTAGCTAGAAATCGCAAAGTTGGGTGCAGTCCTCCGGTTTTCCATGACATAATTACTACTGCTAAAACTCCCAAAGTTGCGGGAACAACCCCAGCAATGTGATTATTCATCACTGTACATAAACTAGAGTCGGATAAACATTGATGTAGCGCCCATTGTGAACCTACTAACGCGCCTAAAAGACTTTGGAAATAAATCAAAAAGGCAGCAACTAAGC
>JBAVZX010000719.1:0-3139 GCA_049589015.1 Phormidium sp.
CGAGTCGCTACAAAAGTTCTCATTGCTGATGCTAAGAATTTGGATGTTGTACCATTTTGGGAGAGCCAGATAGAGGCATCACAGCACTTTGAACCCCCGTCCCTTTAGGGCTGGGGTGGTTTCAGTGTACAACTGGTGCGGAAACAATGCCTTGATCTTCTAAGTATTTTGCTACTCGGAAAATCAATGCTTCTTTGTAAGGTGCGCCGATAATTTGTACGCCTAAAGGTAAGTCGCCGGGACGTTGTAATGGTACAGAAATTATTGGTAAACCGACAAAAGATAGAGGTTGGGTAAATAATCCTAAGTTAGGACGAACTAACATTTCTTGCCCAGCTATTACCATTTTTTCTTGTCCAATTTTAGGGGCGGCGCAAGGAGTTGTTGGGGCGATAATGATATCTACATTGGTGAAAATTTCTCGCAGGCGATCGCCATACCAACGCCGAAATTTTTGGGCTTGAATGTACCAATTAGCGGGAATTAATGCACCTGCAATAAAGCGATCGCGTGTGGCAATATCAAAATCTTGGGGGCGAGATTTAATACTTTTTAAGTGTAAATTTGCACCTTCACTAGCAGTAATAATAAATGCAGAGGCCCTTGCCCGATGAGATTCGGGAATAGTGATAATTTCCCTAGTATTTAAGGCAATAGCAACTTTGGCGACTGCTGCTAATACTTCGGGTTCTGCATTTTCGGCAAAATATTCGTCAGCAATGGCAATTCTTAAACCTTCAATTCCCTGATTTAATTGTGGTAAACAAGGTTCAGGCGGTTTTTTGGTACAAACTGGATCGTTCTTGTCTTCTCCTTGCAAAACATCAAAAATAGCCGCCAGATCTCTGACCGATCGAGCAAAAGGCCCAATATGATCGAAGCTAGCAGCGAATAAGAACGCGCCAGACCGGGATAAACGACCATAAGTAGGTTTTAAACCGAAAATTCCACAAAAAGCAGCGGGTACTCTAATTGATCCGTTGGTGTCGGAACCTAAACTAATCGGTACAAGTCCAGCGGCGACAGCAGCAGCGGAACCACCGGAAGAACCACCAGCAATACAATTAAGATTATGCGGGTTACGAGTTGGCCCATAGTGGCTATTTTCGGTGACAAAACCGTAGGCGTACTCGTCCATATTTAACGCCCCAACGAGTATTGCACCTGCTTTTTTCAACCTAGCAACTGCGGTAGCATCACGGCTAGCTGGGGGATTTTCGGTGTTAATTTTTGCCCCGGCTAAAGTTGTAATTCCGGCAACATCAAAGAGGTCTTTAACGGCGAAAGGAACTCCGGCTAAAATGCCAGGGTCTTTGCCTTGGGCAATAGCTTGATCTATTTTTTCGGCTTCTGTCAAAGCAGTTTCAGCAATCACATTAGTGAAGCAATTGTACTTGTAATTCCGGTCAGCAATTCGCGCCAATGATGCGGCAACAACTGATTTGGCAGAAACTTCTTTTTGTCTAACTACTTCAGCGATTTGGGTAGCATCAGGAAAACCGTAAGCCATTCGAGTTTAGATTTTAAATTTTGGATTTTGGATTAATTCTACAGCTAAATTTTGGTTGCTGTTTATGGTTCAAATATCGGTGCAGCTTCTAGATCTTCAGGTAAGGGAAATTCTGTGACTAATTTGGCAATAGAGATAATTCGCTCAAAGTTTTGGATTACACCTGGGCGATGTTCAGAGTTTATTGGCAAATCTAGCAATTTAGACATTGTATCAACATATTCAGCCGCAGTGGGTATTTTTTCTTCCATCATGCTGGGTTTGCCGTTGGTTTTAATTTTCATATTTTAACAGCTAATCAGGCAAATTTCACTGTTTGATGATTTGCCTGATTTTAGCTAATATGAGAACGTATTTTAACTTAGGTTGCGGCGTTTAATTAATGAACCGAAACCAAAAAGACCAAAAGCTAATAAACTTAATGTTGAGGTAAGTTCAGGAATAGAACGTTGTCCCTCGAAATCGTAACCTTGAATTTGAAAAGAAACACGAGAACGAGCTTTAATTGCATTGGGATCAATATTTAGCCAACTCATCTTTACTGTTCCAGTTAAAGATGTAATTGATTCGGGACTTGAAAAGAATTTTTTACTCAAATTTTGTACTTCTTCTGCTTGTCCAATCGAACTACTGAAAATGCTAGTAACATCCCCACCATTAAGGGTTTTAATTATTAAATCGATTTGAGTTCCCTCTTCTACTCTTCGAGTTCCTAAAGCAGGAGCATTATAGGTTCTGGTATCAACATTTGTCAGCAAAGAAAAGCCATTAAAAATGTAAGGTGAAGGATTTCCTAAAGAATAGAAAATGTCTTCCCCGGCGAGAGTGAATTTAGCAGTTTGACCATCCCAATTAAATGACCAATCTACTATTTCGCCATCGTTCCAATCTCGATAAATTTGTCCGGTGTTGTTCGCTTGGGCTCCATTTGGACCGATCGCAAATTCATAATCTTCTCCAAAAGGTGCGCCTGCACGACCTTCCACTTTCCAGCCTAAATCTGTCCAGCCGCTGGGTGCTGGTGCGTAGGGTGCATCTTGCACTAGTTTTAACTGAATAGCAGATGCAGGTATTGCCAGTCCCAGACCACTTCCGGTAACGCTAAGTGCTGCTGACATTGCTAGCAAACTTGCCTTACTCATACCCTGATTCCTTGCGGTTGTTTCTACCGCGCTAGAAAAATTTCAGTATTACTACACAAGCTTAACGTTAAATTTATGAATTCTTCATGATAACTTCACATTAAAAACTATTTTTAGATAAAATTTACATAAAACTACTTACTTTTTAGGTTTTTAAACAATCAATCTCAGCTTAAATGATGATTGCCATGCGAGAACAATCAAGAAAAGAACTAAAATAAGATTTGATGCTATAAACAATTATTAAAAATAATCGGAGTATTTACGAGTGAAAATTGGAGTATTTTTAATGGATTTAGGCAAAACAGCGATCTATTATCCGAGATTAGCAAAAGTAACTGGTAGCGTGACATCTTGTATATTTTTTTGTCAGCTGTTGCAGTGGCGATCGCGATCGACTAATCCTTATGATTGGATAAAAATTAGTGTCAAAGAAATAGAACAAGAAACTGGTTTAAATCCTAGAGAACAAGAACTAGCACGAAGA
>JBAVZX010000720.1:0-3491 GCA_049589015.1 Phormidium sp.
CTCTGCGCCTTTGCCTAATTCCGAGTGACATTTTATTTTTCCACAATGTTTTTCTGTGATAATTTGCTTACTAATAGATAATCCCAAACCTGTGCCTTTACCTAAAGGTTTGGTAGTGTAAAAGGGTTCAAATAATTGATGTAAATTCTCTTCAGCTATGCCTTGTCCATTATCAGCAATGCGAATTTTTACCCATCGATCATCCACAACTTCTGTGCTAATCCAAATTGTTGGGACTGGGAGATCTGGATCATTTTCTTTGATTCTTTGTTCTAAGGCATCAATGGAGTTACCTAATAAATTGATAAATACTTGGCTAAGTTGTCCCAATGCACATTTAATTAGGGGTAATTCTCCATAATTTTTAATAATTTGAATTTCTGGGCGATCGCCTTTTGCTTTCAGCCGATGATGTAAAATTAACAGAGTACTATCAATACCTTCGTGAATATCCGCCAACGTCTTTTTCCCCTCATCCATGCGAGCAAAATTGCGTAAACTCAAAGCAATTTCGCGAATCCGTTCCGAACCAGCTGACATTGCTGACAGAATTGGTGGTAAATCTTCTTGGATGTAATCAAATTCGATTTCAGCTTTTTTGGCAATAATTTCTGGTGTTTCTTCGCTAATGGTTCGATCATAAATAGCTAATAATTCCAGTAAACCTTGTACATATTGAATCAAATGAGGCAGATTATTAGAAATAGAGTTAACTGGGTTATTAATTTCATGAGCGACACCAGCTAATAATTGCCCCAAAGTTGACATTTTTTCCGTTTGAATTAGTTGTGATTGAGTTTGTTTTAGTTCGCACAAAGCTACTGCTAATTCTGTTGCTTGTTGCCTTAGTTTGGCTTCTGAATGACGCAAAGCTGCTTCGGCTTGTTTGCGTTCTGTAATGTCTTCAACTGTGCCTTCGTAATAAAGTAAACTGCCGTCATCGTGATAGACGGCACGGGCATTTTCCGAAATCCAAATAATACTCTGATCTCGACGATAAACTTGCGATTCAAACTGTGATATAGAACCATGTTTCTCGATCGCAGCTACAAATTCACTACGGCGATTAGGGTCAACATAAACTTGTTTACCAATATTAGTTATGCTATTAATCACTTCCTCTGGCGAGTTGTAGCCATAGATATGTACTAGGGCAGTATTAACGCCGATATATTGACCATTAGGTGTAGTTTGAAAAATGCCATCGACAGCATTTTCATAAATACAACGATACTTAATTTCAGCTTGCACAAGTGCGGCGGTTAATGATTCATGAATTTTTGATTGTGCTGTCATTAAATGATGCACATCTAATATTTGATATTTGCCTTGTTGATCTGACACAGCAATAGGTTCGTAAAGTAATTCTGCCGATCGCTGTAAACATTGCTTCGCAGCTTCTACAATTGGAGTATTAATTGATAAAATCATAGTTTCTTTTTTAGTTAACTGGTAAATAGCTTCAATGGGTAGTTTAGAAAATAACTGCCAACTATGAGGACGACTCATATATTCAAAAAAGAGCCGTCGGGAAATTATCCCCACAAACCTATGTTCTTGAGTAATAATTAATCCCGGAAGTATAGGGTGAGCCTTAAAAATTTTTGCGGCTTCCCTTACCGGACAATTCCACTCAATTTGAGGGGTGTATAACTGTAATTCTTCTAAAGTGGAGTGGGGAAGCAACATTCCTTTTTTGTGATCTAAAATATTAGCCGACGGAAAAACAGACACCATTGTTTCATCATTAATTATTTTTTTCATTTGCTGGTGCCAATAAATAGGGTTTGTATATTCTAGGTTAGCGTTTTCCCCAGTTTGACTATTGGTTGTTTGGCTGAATTCTAATTCTTTCGGTTGCATTAATTGATAACTGTCATCTTCCCAATAGCTGTGATGCAGCTTTCTTACCATAATACACCCGAAATTTTACTTAGTCCCGAAACAATTATTGATTTCCAAATTCCAAGTTTGTGTGATCTGGCTCACTAATAGATTGTGACTTAAATCTATTTAACCCTAGAGATAAACGGCTATTCTCCAAGCAATAATATAGAGCAATAAGCTAAAATTTTTTATTTAGTAAAAATTAAAAACCTCGCAATAAATCATGCCAGGATATCCCATGATTAGAACTACTTACAACTGCATAGCCACTGCACTAATGACTAATAAAAAAGCCTCTCCAAAAGAGAGGCTTCTAGGTAAGTTGTTCTACATTTCAATTGTTTTTTTGCTAAAGACGAGAAAATTGCTTTAATCTTCTCCCCTGCTAGGGAATGGGAACGGCGATGAAACCAGCGACGGCGGCGCAAATGGCGGAAACAAAGGCGGTGCCGAATAGCCACCAAGCAGCGTTTCGGGCGGCTTTGCGGGTTTCATCGGCGCTTTTAGCTGCTTGTCGCTTCACATCTTCGACGCGGCGTTGGGCTTCTTGTTGGATGCGTTCGGCGCGTTGCAGGACGGTGTTACGTGCGCCTTCAATTTGGTCGATAATCCGGTTAGCATCGGCTTCGCTGATATCGTCGCGAGAACTCATGATGGCGACTGCGGTATCGCGGTTAAAGTGGCCCAGACGATCGCGCATGGCATCAAATCCAGCTTGGGGATCGTCAAACAATTGACGCACATCTCGCTTAATTCCATCGTAGTTGAGTTCTGGACGATCGAGCGAATTTAAATAGTTGCGAATCCGACCAAAAATGCTATCAATCACATTTTGAATGCGGCGTTGAATACTCCGCACTTGTTCGACAAATTGATCGCGAACGGAGATAATTTGATCGACAATTCTGGTTGCTTCCGCTTCGGAAATATCGGAACGTTGCGACAACAATTTAATTGAGGTATCGCGATCGATCCGAGAAATGCGATCGCCTAAACTATCCATTCCGGTGCGCGGATCATGCAGCAACAAAGATAAATCTCGTTTGATACCTTCGGGATTTAAAGCATCTTTGCCAGTGTTCCGCAAGTAATCTTCTAAAGTAGTTTGAAAATCTTGGATACTAGCTTGAGTTCTTTTTGCTAATCGGCGCGGTGCTCTAGCAAGGCTGTAAATAGTATCTTGGATTTGATCGATAACTTGATTTACTTGTTCTTCGCTCAAATCTTGACGTTGACTGAGCAATTTTACCAGGGTATCTCGATCAACATGAGATAATCTATCGCGCAGTGCGATCGTCCCTTCTTGAGGATGGGCAAATAGTGTGGCAAAATCCCTTCTAATTCCTTCAGGATTGAGTTCTTCTTTGCCAGTATTTCGCAGATAATCAGCGATCGCATTGGTGACGCGATCGTATTGTTCTTTAGTTTTATCTGCTGCTATTTGCGGTGCATGAACTACACCACTCCAAGCTGATTGAACTTGATCGATAATTTGATTTGCTTGTTCTTCGCTCAAATCTTGACGTTGGCTGAGCAATTGTACCAAAGTATCGCGATCGAAACGTGACAATCTAGCGCGAACTAAAGGTAATGCAGCATTGGGA
>JBAVZX010000721.1:0-8428 GCA_049589015.1 Phormidium sp.
CTTATGGTTCGGGTACAAAAGGAAAATATCGTCAGGAAACAACGACTGTAGGTAGCTTTCCACCTAATGCTTTTGGGATTTACGATTTGCACGGCAATGTATGGGAGTGGTGCGCCGATCATTGGCATTCTAATTACCAAGGTTCTCCTAATGATGGAACTATATGGTTGAGTAGTAATGAAGGTTCTTCCCGGCTGCTGCGCGGTGGTTCGTGGTTCTACAATCCTGTATTCTGCCGTTCGGCTTGTCGCTACTACAACGATGCGGGCTACGTTATCAACTTTATTGGTTTTCGTATTGTGTGTAGTGCGGAGTGGACTTAGAGCCTCTTTATACTTTTGTTTTGCACCCTCGCAGAATTTCTGGTAATTTTTTGGTGTTATGTTGTGTTTGAGACATGGGAAAGGGCGGGTTTTGTGGGGAGATTGTCTGTTTTTGTCCAGAGATATCGGCTAAACCCGCCCCTACAGAATTGTGATTGATTAATCCGCCGAACCCATGCAGAAAGGATTTAACGATCGCACTTTGGTTAGTATATATCCCATAAAGTGCGTCAGATTTGAAAAATCAGCGTTCCTTGCCTAAAATTGTAAAGTCTGACGCACCCTACAGACTTAAAGAACGGAGAGGGAGGGATTCGAACCCTCGTTAAAGTTTCCCCTAAACAGCATTTCCAGTGCTGCGCCTTCAACCACTCGGCCACCTCTCCAGCGCTGTGCTTTGGTTTTTTTTCGCACAGAATTCACAAGCTTGTCTATCTTAGCATAAATTCCTCAAAAATCTATCCCTGCGATCGGTTTTTTTGTAAAGATCAATTCTTCTCTAGCTCAATTTAAGATAGATTATGTCGCTCAAATGTTTGCAATGTCTCGTTTATATAAAATTCGGATTCACGATCGCCAAAAGAACACCTATCATACCATTCAAGTCCCAGACGATCGCTATATCCTCCACAGCGCCGAAAACCAAGGTATAGATCTACCATTCTCCTGTCGCAATGGCGCTTGTACCGCCTGCGCGGTACGGGTGATTTCCGGCGACATCTATCAGCCAGAAGCAATGGGACTATCCGTAGAATTACAAAAACAGGGTTACGCTCTCTTATGTGTAAGTTATGCTCGCTCTGACTTAGAAGTAGAAACCCAGGATGAAGACGAAGTTTACGAACTCCAATTTGGTCGGTATTTTGGAAAAGGTAAAGTTAAAGTCGGTTTGCCTTTGGATGAAGACTAACATTGCTCGTTTCTTTAACCTTGTGACCGCTTGCTGTTTCCTACTCTTGGGGGGATGCCAGTCTACTAAGACTCCCCAAGGAGTAACCTTAAAAGTAGAACGGATTGTCAGCGGACAAACCTTAGAAGTAATCGATCCGCAAAAACAAACCGACTCAAATTTACGGGTGCAACTGATTGGTGTGTCAGCACCAGACTTACGCCAAAGACCTTGGGGAGAAGTTGCTAGAGAAAGATTAGAGGAAATGATTGCGGAAAAACCTGTATTGCTGGAATCTGACTTGGAACTAAAAGACCAATTCGATCGACAGTTAGCTTATGTGTGGCAAGATGGCAAGCTACTGAATGAACAGTTGCTCTTGGAAGGTCGGGCTTTATTTCGACCCCGATCCCTAAACCGCAAGTACGATGAACGCCTAGAACGCGCTCAAGAGTACGCTAGAATCATGGGATTAGGAGTTTGGAACCCTGACCAACCCCTGCGTCTACCTCCCGAACAGTTTCGTCAACAGCACAGATAATTAACAAGGCAAAATTCCCGGAATTTCCTGATTATCAGGATCAGATCCCGCATTAATCAGCACAGGCTAAAGTTTTTGTTCAAAACTACTTGCCCATTGGGGGGTTGATAGCGGATACTTCTATCTAGGGTTGTATATTTTTATTAAAAATTCTCGATTTCTAACTTCACTTAATTTGAAGATGAGTTCCCCTACCCCAGAACAGCAACAAACCTTTCTCGATATTGCCACAGAAGCCGCCCTTGCTGCTGGTGCTGTCTTGCAATCCTATTTTGGTAACTTAGAAACAATAGAAGAAAAAGGTCGTCCCGGAGACTTATTAACTGCCGCTGATAAAGCAGCTGAAGCAGTAATTTTGGAAATTTTACATCGCCACTTTCCTGACCACGCAATTTTAGCAGAAGAATCAGGACAGTTAGGAGAACAAGAGAGCGAATATCTTTGGGCGATCGATCCTTTAGATGGGACAACTAACTTTGCCCATCAATATCCCTTTTTCTCGGCTTCAATTGGACTTTTAATTGCGGGAATTCCTCAAGTAGGCGCAATTTTTGATCCTTTTCATAATGAACTATTTCGTGCCGCCAAAGGTTTAGGAGCAACCCGTAACCGTCGTCCGATTAGAGTTTCTCAAACACAAGAACTAAGTAAAAGTTTATTAGTAACAGGTTTTGCTTACGATCGTCATCAGACAAACGACAATAATTACGCAGAATTTTGTCACCTTACCCATCTTACCCAAGGCGTGCGCCGCAGTGGATCGGCTTCTCTAGATTTGGCTCATGTAGCTTGTGGACGTTTAGATGGATATTGGGAGAGAGGACTTTCTCCTTGGGATATTACCGCCGGAATTGTTCTAGTAGAAGAAGCAGGAGGGAAAGTAACTGCATACAATGGCAGCCCTTTACAAATAAATTCAGGAAGAATTTTAGCAACAAACAGTTGTATTCACAACAGTCTAATTACCGAACTTCTGCAAGTGCATCCCTTGCGAGATTGGGGAAAACACTTAACAACAAATGTTTAATTTACACCTAAGAAAAATTGTATCAGAGATATTACATCCTTTGATGTTACGAAGTACACTAGATTTATAGAACGAAATTCTGGAACAGTAAATTATGGCACTTAATATTGAACAAGGATTATTCAAGTTTGACTGCACAGACCATCACGCAGTTTTAGGCGTACCATTGGATGCTACAGCTAACGAAGTCAGAAAAAGGTATCTGAAAATTTCCCGTCGCCTGCATCCAGACAGCTGCACTGCTGACAGCGAAGCCAGCAAACAACAAGCCAGTCAGTTCTTTGCTAAATTAGTCAGTCCAGCTTATCAACAACTATTTAACGATCAAAGTCGTGCTGAACATAACGTGCTGTTAACCCGCATGGGAAAGCGCCTAGTACAAGAAAGAGAAAAAATTGACCTGCAAAGTGAACTAGCCAAACAGCTATACAAATCCACTAACTTGGAACATGAGTATAAAACTGCATTGCATAAACTAGTTGAAAAACAATATGAATCAATGGATCATATTCTGGAAAATACAGCCCAAATCAGTGAACTGAATTTAGTTTACTTAGTACGTAAGTCTAGCCAAGGTCAAAATGCCAGTAAACCTGCAGAAGTTACGAAATTAGCAACTTCTGCTGTCACCACACCAGCAAAAACTAACCCAGCGGCAGGCACAGCAGGTAAAGTACCCCCAGTAGCGGAAAAGAAAGTTACTAAGGTGGAATCTTCTCCCGCAGAAACCTACTGTCGTCGTGCCGAAGAATATATCGAAAAGAACTATCCCACCAAAGCTATCTTAGAATTAAGAGATGCCATGAAAATGGAGCCGAAAAGTAGTCGCGTTCATGCTTTAATGGCAATGGCTTACTTAAACCAGGATCAGTCGAAAATGGCGAAAATTCACTTAGAAAGCGCCTTACAATTTAATCCCGAAGATCCAACAGCTTTAGAAGTGAAAAAACGCATCGATCTGATCGAGAAACGTGCTGGGATGCGGACAGCAGCAGCAAATAAAAAGGCTGAAAGTAAGTCTAGTGGCGGTTTATTTGGTTTGTTTGGCGGGAAGAAGAAGTAATGGTGCATCAACCACCTGCGGGGGCACGGGATTTATTGCCCCTCGATGTTGCTCAAAAACGTTGGATTGAAGACCGCTTACAGCAGGTTTATCATCGTTGCGGCTATCATCGAATTATTACCTCCACAATTGAGCGGTTGGATACTTTAATGGCAGGTGGTGCGATCGACCGCTCCACAGTATTACAATTGCAAGCGGGAACAGAAGAAAGTTTGGGACTGCGCCCGGAATTAACTGCTAGTATTGCCAGGACAGCAGTTACCCGCATGGCTGGAGTGAGTTATCCTCAGCGACTTTATTACAACGCTAATATATTTAGAAGGGCACCGGAAGCTAGCTATAGCGGACAGCAAGAATTCTACCAAGCTGGAGTAGAATTAATCGGCGGCGGTGGGTTGCTGGCAGATGGCGAAATTTTACTGTTGCTAGCAGAATGTTTGTTTGAATTGGGTTTGAGTGGTTGGCATTTGGTGTTGGGTGAAGCAGGACTTACCCGGAATTTGCTGGCACCTTTTCCTGGGAAGTTGCAGGAGAAAGTCCGACGAGCGATCGCACATCTTGATCGTCTTACCCTAGAAAATCTCCCCCTTTCCCCAGAACTAAAACAGCACGCCCTGATGTTACTCGACTTACGGGGAAAACCAGCTGATGTCCTGCAAAAAGTCGCCAACTTAAAACTAGAACCTGCTGGAGAAGAAGCACTTAATAATCTTAAATCTTTAATAGACTTACTAGAACAAGGTTTACCTAACTTAGTTGCACAAACCAAACTCACTTCCCAAATCACTCTCGATTTGAGCTTAATTCAAACATTCGATTATTACACGGGCATAGTCTTTGAAGTCGTTGGTGAAACAGATAGCAGAAAACACATTTTGGGACAAGGAGGACGTTACGACCAACTTTTAACCCTTTACCATCCCCAAGGAAACAGCGTTCCTGGTATTGGTTTTTGCTTAAATATTGAAGAGTTACACCAACTTTTACTACCCACTGGACAGTTACCCCAAGAAACGCCCACTAGCGAATTGTTAGTAGTTGCCCAAACACCCCAAGCTTTTCCCTCTGCTTTCGCTTACGCCCACAGTTTGCGCCAATCAAAAGACTTGGTACAAGTAGAATTAGACTTAGGTGGACGTGATGCCGAAGAAATTCGGGAATATGCCCGTCGTCGCCGCATCCCTAAAATTGCTTGGGTAGAAGATTCCGGTTCACCAACTGTCGAAACACTCTAAAGCAAAAAGCATTAAAATTCGTAATGTTAGTTAAACCAAAAAAGTGCTAACCAAACTCGGCTGTCGAATTTCACAAGAGAGAGAATGTCACACACAATTGTTACAAATACTTGCGAAGGCGTTGCTGACTGCGTAGACGCTTGTCCCGTTGCTTGCATCCATGAGGGTCCCAGCAAAAACGCCAAAGGCACAGATTGGTATTGGATTGACTTTTCTACCTGCATAGATTGTGGCATCTGCCTGCAAGTCTGCCCAGTAGAAGGTGCCATTGTTCCCGAAGAACGCCCAGAACTACAAAAAACGCCCCAATAAGGCAGAAGGCTCCAAGGCAGAAGGAAAAAGAGTTTTAACTAAAGCTAACTGTTCGTTTCATACTTCTGTTTATCTTCGCCCTTCTACTTAATCCTCTGCAAAACCTTCCTCTTACTCTTACTCTTCCTCTGCGTCCTCTGCGTCTCTGCGGTTCCCTAAAAAACCTCCATCATGACCATTAACCCATTATTAGAAGTAGAAAACGTCTACGCAGGATATGTCAAAGACTTAGACATCCTGCAAGGAGTCAACTTTAAAATATACCCAGGCGAACTAGTCGCGGTAATCGGACCCAATGGGGCCGGAAAATCTACATTAGCCAAAACTATTTTTGGGTTACTGACTCCCCATCAAGGAAAAATTACCTTTAAAGGCGAAAGTATTGGCGGGTTAAAATCCGATCAAATTGTGCAACGGGGAATGTGTTATGTACCCCAAATTGCTAATGTTTTCCCGACTTTAACTGTAGAAGAAAATTTGGAAATGGGGGCTTTTATTCGTAATGACTCCCTGCAACCATTAAAAGATAAAATTTACACCACTTTCCCTGTTTTAGCTGAACGTCGCCGCCAGCGTGCAGGTACTCTTTCCGGGGGACAAAGGCAAATGTTGGCAATGGGTAGGGCGTTAATGTTGTCTCCCAGTTTGTTGTTATTAGATGAACCTTCGGCGGCTTTGTCTCCCATTTTGGTTAATAATGTTTTTGAGCAAATTCGCCAAGTTAATAGTGGTGGAACTGCGATCGTCCTCGTTGAACAAAATGCTAGAAAAGCTTTGGAAATGTCCGATCGCGGTTATGTTTTGGAGGCGGGACGCGATCGCTTCTCAGGCCCCGGTTCAGATTTATTAAATGACCCCAAGGTAGGTGAACTTTATCTCGGTGTGAAAACTGTTCATTGAAATTTTGTTAAGTTTTGTGACGAAAATTTTTTTGTTTTCGGGAATACAGTTTTTCGCAGCCGTTAGGGTGTACACTTTAGTATAATGGGATATTTGTACTTTTTTTATTTTTCTATACATCCCATTATATGAGAATCAAAGCCTAATACAATAATATCAGGAAATAGCGAAAAAGTTACATAAAATTTTTCCAAAATTAATGATTCAAATTGATCCCAAACATCTGCAAGCGATTTGCACACAAGCTGAAAGCACATATCCCGAAGAGTGTTGCGGGATCATGTTAGGAAAAATAAGTGATGATGGGAAAACCGTGGTGGAAATTTGGGAGACGCTGAACGCTTGGGAAGAAGAAAAATCGGCAGAGTTTCCGGCGAGTGGAGGAATGAGGAGTAAAAGGCGGACATTTGCGATCGCACCATTAGACATGATCAAAGCACAAAAGGCAGCACGCGATCGCCAATTACAAATTATCGGATTTTATCATTCGCACCCAGACCATCCGGCGATCCCTTCGGAAATGGATCGAGCGATCGCTTGGCAAGTATACTCTTATATAATTGTCTCCGTACTAGAAGGCAAAGCTGACGAAGTGCGAAGTTGGTGTTTAGATGACGCGCATCAGTTTCAAGAAGAGAAAATTCTCACCAACGCTTAAAACAAAATGTAAAAACCACGAAGACACGAAGCGCACGAAGGATACTTTTTAGTTAAGATCTTAGATCTGCTTTTTGCTATAAAGATTGCCATGCTCAATCCTAATTTGGATCAAGTCCAATTATCCAAAGAAGAATACGAAAGATACTCCCGACACCTGATTTTACCGGAGGTAGGGTTAGAAGGGCAAAAACGCCTGAAAGCTGCCAGCGTCCTCTGCATTGGTACAGGTGGACTAGGTTCCCCATTACTGTTGTACCTAGCAGCGGCGGGAATTGGCAGACTGGGAATAGTTGACTTTGATATAGTCGATAGTTCCAACTTACAACGCCAAGTCATTCACGGTACCGCTTGGGTAGGAAAACCAAAAATTGAATCTGCCAAAAACCGGATTTTGGAAATTAACCCCAACTGTCAGGTTGATTTATACGAAACTCGCATTAGTGCCGAAAATGCACTAGACATCGTTAAACCTTACGACATTGTGGTGGATGGAACAGATAATTTCCCCACCCGGTATTTAGTTAATGATGCTTGTGTGTTGTTGAATAAACCAAACGTTTACGGTTCAATTTTCCGCTTTGAAGGACAAGCTACCGTTTTTAATTACGAAGGTGGGCCAAATTACCGGGATTTGTACCCCGAACCCCCACCGCCAGGAATGGTTCCTTCTTGTGCAGAAGGCGGCGTTTTAGGGATTTTACCAGGAATTATTGGCGTAATTCAAGCCACAGAAACTATCAAAATTATCATCGGCAAAGGTACTACCTTAGATGGGAGATTGTTGCTGTTCAACGCTTTGGAAATGAAATTCCGCGAGTTGAAACTGCGCCCAAATCCGATTCGTCCAGTAATTGAAAAATTGATAGACTACGAACAATTCTGCGGGATTACCCAAGCGAAAGCAGAGGAGGCAAAACGGCAGATGGAAATGGCAGAAATGACTGTCACAGAGTTAAAGCAACTGCTGGATAGTGGTGCTGATGACTTCGTTTTGATTGATGTTCGTAATCCTGGTGAATACGAGATCGCTAAAATTCCTGGTGCGGTTTTAGTACCTTTACCCGATATTGAAAGTGGCCCAGGTGTGGAGAAAGTTAAACAATTACTCAATGGTCATCGCTTAATTGCTCATTGTAAAATGGGTGGGCGATCGGCTAAAGCTTTGGGTATTTTGAAGGAAGCTGGAATCGAAGGTACTAACGTTAAAGGCGGGATCACCGCTTGGAGTCGGGAAGTCGATCGTTCCGTTCCTGAATATTAATAGGGACTGAAACTCATATCTTGCACTAGGGGAGGTAGAACTTCCCAGATCTCGTTCCCAGGTTCTACCTGGGAACGAAAACAACGATTAAGTTTAAGAAAGTTTAGGTAGAAATCAAATAGCAGTTACCATCCCACCTTAGTTATAGATGAAGCAGCTAAATTAACCTCATAAATAATTTATTTTGTCAAGTCCACTAAGACAGGAAAATTTAGAT
>JBAVZX010000722.1:0-5798 GCA_049589015.1 Phormidium sp.
CAGTCCAACCTTTGGGGCTACGCAGGACAATCATTGGCCAACGCGGACGGAAGGCATTGCCTGTGCTGCGGGCTTCCTGCTGAATTTTTTTGATTTCGGCAACGCAATGATCCAAGGTAGCTGCCATTGCTTGGTGCATTGTCTCAGGATCAGAACCTTCGACAAAGTAAGGGGTGTAGCCGTAGCCTTGGAAGAGGTTTTCTAATTCTTCGTGGCTAATGCGTGCCGGAATTGTCGGGTTGTTGATTTTGTAACCATTCAGGTGCAGAATCGGCAACACTGCGCCATCTCGCACTGGGTTGATAAATTTGTTGGAGTGCCAGGAGGTTGCTAGAGGCCCAGTTTCCGATTCACCGTCACCTACTAACACGGTAACAATTAGGTCTGGGTTGTCAAAGGCTGCACCGTAAGCATGGGAAATACTGTAACCGAGTTCGCCGCCTTCGTGAATTGAACCGGGTGTTTCCGGGGTGCAGTGACTACCAACGCCGCCGGGAAAGGAGAATTCTTTGAAGAAGGTTTTCATTCCTTCTTCGTCTTCGCTTTTCTCTGGGTAAATTTCTGAGTAAGTGCCTTCTAAGTAGCAGGGGCCAAGATAACCGGGTGCGCCATGACCTGGGCCGACAAGATAAATCATATCTAGGTCTTGGTTTTTAATCACTCGGTTCAGGTGAGTGTAGACAAAACTAATCCCTGGACTAGAACCCCAATGTCCTAACAAGCGCTTTTTCACTTGTTCTATTTTTAAGGGTTCTCTGAGCAGGGGATTGTCTCGCAGGTAAATCATTCCCACTGCTAAATAGTTACAAGCCCGCCAAAAAGCTTGCATTTTGTGGAGTTCTTCGCCGCTCAGAGGTGCTCCCTCTACTGTGGCTCGCGCTGTTCCAAATGCGCTAATCGATGATATGTCAGTGATGGGTTTGGGAGGAGTTGCTACCATATTTCCTCAATTCTTAAGGTTGACTTGCATCTCTACAATTGGCACACAGACCTAGTTCTAGAACTAGTGAGTTTTTTGTGCGCTTTTATCTAAAGTTAGGCAGAATTCCCAGAAAATAATCTCTCACAAGGGATAGAGAATGTACGATTATTTTCCCATCTGCTGATCGTTTTTTCAGAGTTACGATTAGCTTTCTATCAGCATTTTGATCTCTATGTTGTTGAGTTTGGTAACTTTTTCAGGTAGTTTAGCATCTAAAATGCCATCAATCCATCATCGCAACTATAAATTTTAAATTTTTATATTTTTGTATAAACTTTATCATTAAGCTTAACTACATAAAGTTAAAGTAGCTTCAGAATAAATAATTTAATATTTTATTAATGTGATAATCATCTCTTCTTAAGTAAGATAGTCTAATGCTGATGCAAAATTTCCTAGAACAAGACCTTTCCAAAAAAGCAAGTTGTGAAGTTTTCCCACTTGTTCATATATGCTATTAAGATCAAGTTTGAATGTTGTGGGAAAAAGTATTTGAAGGTAGATCCATGAGCTTGAAGCTGTATTTTTTACGACACGGACAAACGATTTACAGCCGTGCTAATGGTTATTGTGGTTCGCTCGATCCAGAGTTAACTGGTGAAGGAATCGAGATGGCAGAGGCTTTTGCTGAAGCTTATAAATCTTTTCCTTGGACTGGGGTTTTTTGTAGTCCTTTGCGCCGTACTGTCGCCACAGCGAAGCCATTATGTGATGCAATTGGGATGGAAATGCAATTGCGAGATGGGTTCAAAGAAATCACTTACGGGAAGTGGGAGGGTTTATCTCCAGAAGAGGTGAGTTTACAATTTCATGATGATTATATTCGTTATTTAGCAGATCCGGGTTGGAATGCGCCGACGGGTGGAGAAAGGGCGGTTGATATTGCTCAACGCAGTTCTATTGTACTTGAGGAAATTGAACAAAGGTATAAAACTGGTAATATTCTGGTGGTTTCTCACAAGGCGACAATTAGAATTATGCTTTGTTGGTTGTTAGGAATTGATGTGGGGAGGTTTCGCGATCGCATTTCTGCCCCTGTCGCTTCTGTAAGTGTCATAGAATTTGGTGTACATGGCCCTTTGCTTCATGTTTTAGGCGATCGATCCCATTTAAGCATAGAATTACGAAATTTACCCGGTACTTAATCTCTCACTCTCTAGTTATTGTCATCCAGAAAACATTTTTTCCAAATAATTGGCAACTTTACTTACAGTAATTTGAATCTGAACCTGGTAAAACTGTAATGACAACTATCGAAAGGAGGAAACATTATTAGATTCTGAGATAGTCAGTTGTTCTCCAGTTTTCAGATAATCTGGTTTTGGCTAAGGTATACTCCTAATGGTAGTTGCTGCGAGCAATTACTCTGCTTTGCTGTAATCATGAAAGTAAAGCGATGTTTTTACAGGAGTTAGGAATAATGTTAGAACCAGCAAAAACTGTCCACATCTATCAAAAAGAACCGGGAATCAAAGAATTCTCCAAAGGTGAAGTAATTTTTGCATCAGGAGAGATCGGCACTATGATGTATGGTTTACTTGAAGGCGTAGTCGAGTTATTTGTTGGTGATAAAGTTGTGGAAACAATCGAATCAGGAGATGTTTTTGGGGAAGGGGCGTTAGTTCATGAATCACATAAAAGGGCTACCACAGCTGTAGCGAAAACGAATTGCAAACTGGCTTATTTAGATAAAGAAAGATTTCTGTTTGCCGTGCAGGAAACACCACTTTTTGCCCTAGAAGTAATGCGGAGTTATTCAAATCGTCTGCGACGATTCAAAGAGTCATTTTAAGATTGCTGCTAGGGGCAAAAGTTTTCAGTAGTTAATAAAAGGGAATTTAACCCCATGAAAATACTAGTTCTCAATGCCGGATCTAGCAGCCAAAAAAGCTGCCTGTATCATCTAAAAGAAGAGGCTTTACCTGTGCAACCACCGAAACCACTTTGGGAAGCACAAATTGATTGGAGTCACCATCAAGGGGTTGCAGAACTAAAGGTGAAAGCAATTCATGGGGCTGTTTTCCAAGAGGAATTAAAGGCGGAATCTCGACTAGAAACTGTTGAGTATATGCTGAAAACTCTGTGGCAAGGTGCGACTAAAGTAATTAGTAGTTTGGCAGAAATTGATTGTGTTGGTCATCGAGTGGTACATGGAGGAGATAAGTATCACAAAAGTACTTTAATTAGCAAAGAAGTCAAAGAAGCGATCGCCAATTTTGCTAAATTTGCCCCCGTACATAACCCAGCTAATTTACAAGGGATTGAAGCGATCGAACATATTTTAGGCGAAAAAGTCCCCCAAGTTGCTGTTTTTGACACAGCTTTTCATGCCAAAATGCCGGAAGAAGCTATTGTCTACCCTCTACCTTATGAATTTTATGAACATGGGATTCGTCGCTATGGATTTCATGGCATTAGTCACCAATATGTTTCCCACCGTGCAGCCCAACTTTTAGGCAAAGATTTAACTACATTAAAGTTAGTAACTTGTCATTTAGGAAATGGTTGTTCTTTAGCAGCTGTTAAGAATGGATATAGCATTGATACCACAATGGGATTTACTCCCACTGCTGGGTTAATGATGGGAACTCGATCGGGAGATATCGATCCCGGAATTATTATAGACTTGTTGCGAAGAGGTCATACAGGTGAACAAATCGATGATATTTTTAATCGTCGATCGGGATTTTTAGGACTTTCGGGAGTATCTGCGGATATGCGACAAATTGAGGAAGCGATCGCCCAAGGTAACACCCGTGCTAAACTCGCTTACAATGTTTATTTACACATTTTACGCTCATTTATTGGCGCAATGATTGCCACTTTAGGCGGCGTAGATGCCTTAGTATTTACCGCCGGAGTAGGGGAAAATGCTGCTAATTTGCGTGCAGATGTTTGTGCATCTTTTGAGTTTTTAGGGCTGAAAATTGACGCAGAGAAAAATAATCACAAACCTGTAGATCAAGATATTACTACGCCTGATTCCCCAGTCAAAGTTTTAGTGATTCACACTCAAGAAGATTGGGCAATTGCCCAAGAATGTGTCCGTTTAACTCAATTAGTCCCCAGTCACTAAAAGTTCGTTGTAACGACTTCAGTCGTTTTTTCCCAGATAAAAGGACTGAAGTCCCTACAACGAAACGGATTAATCGAACCCTAATTTTCCGATTTCTGCTTCAAAGCCAGCAAAACTTCCATTTGGCTAGTGGATAAATCTGACCCAACCGAAGAATTAACCACAAAACCCGTCCTTACAGAGTTTTGAATTCTCCTTTCCTCTGCTTATTTAACAGTAGCCGTTTCCAAAAGTGGTTCTTGGAACAACGGTGTACTTAGGTAACGTTCACCAAAACTTGGTTGGATCATTACAATTAAACAACCTGCATTTTCTTCCCGTTTGCCAATTTGAATTGCTGCTGCTAAAGCGGCACCGGAAGAAATACCCGAAAGCAACCCTTCTTCCCTAGCTAAACGGCGACTAAAATACATCGCTTCATCATCTGTAATTTGAATTACTTCGTCAATTAATTCCACTTGCAAAACTTCGGGAACAAACCCAGCACCAATACCTTGAATTTTATGCGGACCCGGTTTTCCGCCCGAAAGTACTGGGCTATTTACAGGTTCAACTGCTATTGCTTGAAAACTCGGTTTGCGCTGTTTAATTACTTCCGCTACTCCGGTTAAAGTCCCACCAGTACCAACACCAGCAATTAAAAAATCTACTTCTCCATCTGTGTCAGTCCAAATTTCTTCGGCAGTGGTTTCCCGGTGTATTTTTGGATTAGCTGGATTGCGAAATTGTTGCAACATATAACCATTAGGAACAGTAGCAGCAATTTCTTCGGCGCGGCGAATTGCTCCCCGCATTCCTTCCATACCTGGAGTTAATTCTAGTGTGGCACCATAAGCTTTGAGCATATTGCGTCTTTCAATGCTCATTGTCTCCGGCATGGTGAGAATTAATTCGTAACCTTTAGCAGCTGCTACCATTGCTAAAGCGATGCCTGTGTTACCAGAAGTTGGCTCGACTAAAACAGTTTTTCCGGGTTCAATTAATCCCGCTTCTTCTGCTGCTTGAATCATGCTTGCGCCAATGCGGTCTTTTACAGAAGCAGCTGGGTTCATTCCTTCCAACTTGACAACAATTTGTGCTAAACATCCTTCTGATTGAGGAATTCGATTTAATTGTACTAGCGGGGTGCGTCCAATCAATTCAGTGATATTACGAGCAATTCGCATTTTGCTACTCCTTATGAGCAATTAAGTTTAACTTTTGGCTATTATCCCAGTGGTGAGAAAACTTCTGTAAAATATGGCACTTTTTGCTCGTAATTACTACCTGGTTCTTGCCAGAACTAGCAAAGCGTTTCGCACCTTACTGGACAGTTTTATTTCTTGCCAACATGGTATAATTTTTATTATACTACGGTTAATCGATTGGGTTATTGTACTTTTTGCAACAAAAATCTTATTTTTCAATTTAAAAACTTGAGATTAACTTTTGTTAAATTTAATATTTTACTTATAGAAAATTATTACTATAAACAAAGTGTTTAATAAGTTATTTGCAGTTGCAAAGTAATTTTTTTCATTAAAGTCAAAGTATCGGCTGCGTGCTAAAGAAAATTATGGGACAACTTGATAATTCTCTAAATGCACCTGTAGAAATCTCCGATCGGGTGATAGAAACAGAGCGCAAAACAGGGCAAGTCTATTTCATTAGACATGGTGAAAGTACTAGCAACGAACGCAATATTTTTGCGGGGGTTCTAGATGTTGGATTGACGGCATTTGGTAAGTTGCAGGCACGTCG
>JBAVZX010000723.1:0-4463 GCA_049589015.1 Phormidium sp.
GGGTCAAATCGTATTTGTTGGAAACTGTATAGTGCTTAACTCAGACTGAGTTAGAATGTTCCCTACCGATTGGGTCAAATCGGATTTGTTGGAAACAAGCTAGCGGTTGAATTAAATGTTAATTCCCAATTGCCTCCCTACCGATTGGGTCAAATCGGATTTGATCGATCGAAAACACTAAAAAACGGGTGACAATAGCAAACCAAAAATGCTCATAGTCACCCTACCTAATCAAAACAAAACCAATAATTTCACTCAAAAAATTACCCAAAATGGCAAACATACCCGACGCAGCCAAAAAAGTACCATTAATGTTCCAAGCCCAAACAGCTGGAAGATGCCAATTGCAATATCTCAAAAAAGATGTAGCCCAACAAGATGCCGAAAAATGGGCTTCCGAATGGGTAGAAAAAGCCTATCCCAAATCCCCCGATTTTGGCACAGAAGTAGAAACTCGAACCTATACAATTAACTGGCGTTTTGTCACCAATGCTGGACAAGACGATGGCATAGTTCGCCCAGTCATCGGTGCTTATGGTTGGCCCTTTTATCCAGGTAGCAGCATGAAAGGAATTTTCCGCCAAGCTTGCACCCCAGAACAAGCAGAACGCTACTGCGGAAAACCCTTAAACGGAGGAGATTTCGCCCCAGGAATTCTCCGCTTTCATGGTGGTTATCCTGTTGATGAAAACTGGCAACAAAAGCTAATTGATATCGTCCATCCCCAACAAGATTGGCAAGTCAAAACCGACCAAAAATCAGCAGGTGCTTTTGTACAAATCTCCTTATTTAAACCAAAATTAAAATTCGGAATTTCCAGCAATATCCCATTAACAGAAACCGAATGGGAAACAATTTGGCAGATTTGGGAAAAAGCCTTTGCCACAGGAATTGGTTGCCGAGTTAGTGCTGGCTATGGACAACCGAAAAAACTCACAGGCGAAGTACTTTACCGAGCCCAATTACAAGGACAAGGTGCAGCCGCCAAATTACTTGATAAAACTGGAGAATTTCGCCCCAATATGTTTAAAGCTGCTGTGAGAGGTCATGCTTTACGTATTTTTGGCGGATTAACAAATAGCAAAACAGCTGATAGCGTAGTTCAAACTTTATTTGGTGGAGTGCAAGACGAAGGAACTGTCGGATTATTAGGGATAACTTTTCGAGAAACTGCTTTAGAATTAAATGATTTTGGAGTCGGTTCTTATGCCGTGCCAACTTATAAAGTAGAAGGACAATTAAGCTGGTTATTAACCCAAAAAATCCCGGAAACTGAGCGAGAAGCTTTACAGAAATTGATTAAAACTTTAACACAATTCGCCATGTTATTAGGTGGTTTTGGTAAATCTTGGCGGAGAGCAGATCATCGATTATTTTATCCCGAATATTATGATACAGAAACACCAAAGCCGCTAATTGGTTGCCATTGGCAGTGGAGTGGAGAACGCTGTTTAATTAAAGATGTCAAAGTTCGCAAATTAGAAAAAGTCGGGGAATTTATTGACGAAGTGCGCCAAGTAGCCCAAGATTGGCTAGAACTCCAAGGAGTCACCCCCAACCCCGAACAAAAAGCCAACTGGCGCGAAACATGGCATCCTGAAACCGTCCAAATTTGGGGAAGACAAACAAAAGAAGGTGCAGAAGACTGCGAGGCTGTGCGTTGGCTGCATGGCCCTTACCGGGAAGCTTTTCCCCAAGCGAGAATTACTGAGGGTTCAATTTACCGGACTTCGGTAACAGGTGAAATTGGTAATATTGGCAGATTGTGGCATCGAATGTATCCAGTAATAGAACTGAAAAAAAATCCTGATGGTTCTAATAAACCAATGCCGAGAAATACTAATCAATTCTTCGAGTTACTAACTTTTTTCCCTGATGATTCTGAGCATTCAGATGAATTTTTAGAGTTTTTGGAATCTGAGCAAAAAATGTTGCAGAAACTTTGGCCTTTAGGATAATCAAGTAGGTAAAGTAAGTTGCTAAAAATGTAAATAAAGTGAAAACCAAGGCGGGCAGGATGCCCACCCCATCCTTAGATAACTATTATCACTTTATTTATTTTCGGAAAACGGCTCCAGCAAAGGGGGGAAGGCTGAGTTGATTGGTTTGATCGTTCCAGATGATAGTTGAGTCTGTGGTTAGAATTAGTTGAGGCGATCGCACTAGCGTACTGGAAGCATATTGCCAATCATCAGGCAAAAACAAAGTGATTTCCTGAGAATTGGCATTGAGTGTTATCGCATACTCGCCACACTCATAACCATAAAGGCGATTAACATTATCCAGTAACCAAGCTTGACGCGGTTGTTGCCAAAGATTAGGGGTTTTCCGACGCAAGGCAATTAACTGTTTGTAGAATGCTAGCAGGGAGGCATCTTGTTCTGCATCCCAAAGCATTGGTAATCGTGATTCTTCCAATCGCCCAACGTGCTCTAACTGACTTAGCCCGACTTCAGTTCCATAATAAATAATGGGGGGATGGGGTAATGTAAATTGACATAATGCTGCCAGTTTTAAGCGTCGTCGATCGCCATTTACTAGCCATAAAAATCGATTCATATCATGATTATCTAAGAAACTGGGTAAGACTAAACTTGATCCGAAGTAAGCCAAATGTTGCTCTAATGCGCGATCGAATTGACTGACGGTGAGGCTTTCAAACACAAAGAATCCGCGCAGGAGTTCTAATAATCTAAAGTCTAAACAACCATCCATTCGTCCGGTGTACGATCGCATTACTGATGGCGGTTGGGTAATTTCTCCCAAAGTTACACTATCCGATTTTGTGCGTCGGGTAGCATCTCGAAACAAAGACCAAAAGGCATGACTAACCCCATGAGCATAATCTAACCGAAAACCATCACAACCTTGTTGCAACCACTGACAAGCGTTTTGAATGAAATACTCTCGCACTCCCGGATGCTCCGAATTTACTTCCGGTTGACCAGGAACATCAAAAAAACAATCATATTCTAATGGATGGTTGCGAAAACGAAACCATTCGTAGTTGGGGTGTAGGCGATCGCTCAATGCCATCTGAAAAGCTTCATGTTCGCTAGAAACATGATTCACCACGTAATCTAAAATGATCCGAATCCCACGTTGATGTGCCTCAGAGATCAGCATTTGCCAGTCTTCCATCGTACCAAGGCGCGGCTCAATCGTGCTGTAATCGATCGGATCGTAGCCATGATGGGAAGGACTGGGAAAAATTGGTGTTAACCAAAGACAGTTTACGCCCAGATCTTGCAAATAAGTCAGTTTTGAGCGAATTCCATTTAAAGTACCGCCATAAATGCCACTGCGATCGTCCGGTGTTTGAAAGGTAGTTCCGGGATCGGGTGCAAAGCGATCGACAAAAATTTGATAAATTATCGCATGGTGAATCCAGGTGGGAATCGGTTGCTGACCAACAACAAATTGATAAACTTGCGGTTTGTTTTCTTGATATTTCTTTTCTAATGCCTTGAAATCAAAGTCTTTTGGGTCAACCAATTGTTTAAGTGCATTGACATCTACGTAGGGACAAGCGATCGTTTGATTAGTTGTGGTAGTTGCGGTAATTAGATAAGAAACCTGCGTTCCTTGCGGTTGACCTGGAATGCTGGCTGCCCACTGTTCTAAATAACACCATTGCAATGTATCCCATTCAATCTGACTGCGGTGCATTGGCAATGTCACCAGTGACGGATGCTCTAAATCTAAGGGAGATAAGGAAACAGAGGCATCCGTTGTGTAGTGGAGGTTTACGGATTTGACGGCAATCTCTACTCCTACGCGCACTGTAAGCAGAATTGGTTGATTTTCGGTTGGATCGATCGGATTTAGGGCAACATCGTGAAATAATCCAACTCGTGTCATCCTGGTTTGTTTTAGTCGTCCTGGGGAGGTTGAAAGTGGCCCAAAGATAAATTCGGGAAGCTGGGGAAATTGATTTTTCATTGATGTGAATTAAAATATTTGGCTCTACAATATCCGAATTATTTGTCAGGAAGAGTGTTAATGGCACGAAATGACAAGAAAATCTCGATCTTTTGGTTGAGGATGTAACAAGAAAAATTCTAGCGGTTCTCTTGTACATAAAGTGATAAATAAAGCTAAATCCATAGAATCAAGATAGATCTAGAGAATATAAAAAAAATTCTGAACTATGATTACACTTCCCAAAAATGCACCTCCCGCTTTTCATTTGCTAGCTAAACCTACTGGAGCTATTTGCAACCTGGACTGTGAGTATTGCTTTTTTTTAGCAAAAGAGCAATTGTATCCCGATAGCAAGTTTCGCATGAGTGATGACTTGCTGGAAAGTTATATTCAACAACTGTTACAATCTCACCAGACTCCAGAGGTAACGATCGCATGGCAAGGCGGCGAACCTACTTTGATGGGACTGGAGTTTTTTGCGCGATCGATCGAACTGGTAGAAAAACACAAAAAACCCGGACAAAAGGTAAGCCACACCC
>JBAVZX010000724.1:0-6365 GCA_049589015.1 Phormidium sp.
GGTAAAGCTTTGAGCCAGGATGAGATTAAGGCGATCGCAGATTTGCCATCCAAGGAACAATTGATGGCACAAATTGCTGGTGCTTTAAATGCCGTGACAGCAAAAATTGCGATCGGAATCAAAGAAGTTCCGGCTTCTGTGGCGCGTGGTCTTCAAGCTTACGCCGACAAAGACAAAGAAAGCAATGATGCTTCCAGTGAAGCAGCTTAGTTATTCGTAATTCGTCATTAGTTTTGAGTTATTCATCTAAACCAATGACCAATGACAAATAACAAATGACAAACAACAAATGACCAAATTTAGTTAATTTTTAGGAGTTTACAATGTCTGCTGTAACCGATGAAATTTTGGAAAAACTAAAAACCCTGACTCTGTTAGAAGCTGCTGACTTAGTTAAGCAAATCGAAGAAACTTTTGGTGTTAGTGCTGCTGCTCCCGTAGGTGGCATGATGGTGGCGGCTGTTCCTGGTGCTGCTGCTGCTGCTGAACCAGTGGAAGAACAAACTGAATTTACTGTAACTTTGGAAGCAGTTCCAGCTGATAAGAAGATTGCAGTTCTGAAGATTGTTCGTGAAATTACTGGCTTGGGTCTGAAGGAAGCGAAAGATTTAGTAGAAGCTGCTCCTAAAGCGATTAAGGAAAACATCAAGAAAGAAGAAGCGGAAGACATCAAGAAGCGATTGGAAGACGCTGGCGGTAAGGTTTCTATTAAGTAATCTTAGTAGTTTTCAGCTTTCTATCACCTGAGTCCCTTTGGGACTCTTTTTTTATCTTAAATCGGCATCCCAAATGGCAATGTAAATTTGATCTTTCTCATCCCGTGTAATTTCGCCTTTCAAAGAACCACTGGTAAAACTTTGCCTAAAGTAATAATTATATTTACCAGTCCCCAGTCCCTAATCCCTACTTTAAATCTAGCAAACCGCTATCTTTTAACTTAGGATTAAAGCGAATTTCTTCTTGACAACCGCGAGATTTAAGAGTTTCTAAAATTTCTGCTTCTACTCTGCGGGCGACATTCTTTAAAACTTTAGATTGTGCGAACTCTTCACCTGCGACTTTTTCATAATTAGCTTTTTCTTCATCTAACATTAAAGGTTTAACGTCAATAGCTTCTGTCCATTTTGCTTTGTCAGCATCATTACCAGCAGGAGTTGCGCCATTTTCTGCAATCCAACTATTCATAGTATTTTCGAGGATTGTCCGATTAGGCTTTTCAATTGTTTGGACTTTTAACCAATAACAACTTTGTGGTTGCCGAACTAGATGCTGTTTTAAACTAAGATAAACATCGCGGGAGTAACCGACAAATTGTAGGAGTTTTGCTTGGTCGAAAATTGCATAAATGCCTATTTTCCCTGATAAAGTTGCAGGTAATTTGCCATTTTCATCGAGATAGCTAATTTGTGGTAAAGTGGTTATAGATGGGGGATCAGTTTGAGTTGACATGGGTTTTTACACAGAGGTAAAGTAAAAATTTTTCCAGTTTGATTATAGCTGTTCTGGGTTAATTCGTTGTTGGCGTAGTTTTTCGATTAAAGCTTGGTAGTGTTGTCTGATATTGGTTGTCCGTCATTGTCTGGGTAAATGATTTCTGGGGTTGTTTCGGCTGGGAGTTGTTGTATCATAGCTGTTTAATTGAGAATTTTGTTATCGCTTAAAGTTGTTCTGGGTTAATTCGTTGTTGGCGCAGTTTTTCGATTAAAGCTTGGTAAATTTGTTGTTGTTGTTCTAGTTGGGCGATCGCATTTTCCGCCCTTTGTCTTTCTTGTTCCGCCCTTTGCCTTTCTTGTTCCGCCCGTTCGCGTTCCTGTTCCGCCCGTTGCCTTTCCGCTTCTCGCAATTGATCCAATTCCACAGGAGTAAGAAATTTTTGTCCATCAGGACGATAAATTTCTAAGGTATCTTCTTTTAGTTCAAATCGAATACCCAAAAGAGGACTTATCCACCCATTCATTTCCTCAATTTTTTCTAACCAATCCCCTGAACGTTGTAATCCGACTAATTCAATATCATCGGGATCATAGATATAGTATTCTTCGACTCCATAGCGTTGGTAAAACAACAATTTATCTGCCATTTTTCCGGCACGATTTCCAGGGGAAAGGATTTCAAAAACGACTTGGGGAGGAATGTTGTTTTCTGTCCATTGTTTGTAGGAACCTCGATCGCCTTTTGGTCTACCAAAGACTACCATTGCATCGGGCGCTTGACGAAGTTTATTATTTCCTTCAACGGGATACCAAAGCAGATCTCCGGCGACGAAGACATCATCATTATTGGCAAACAAAATTTCCAGATTTTCTTTAATTACAACGATCCAGCGAAATTGTTTGGTATTGTCTGACATTGGTTGTCCGTCACTGTCTGGGTAAATGATTTCTGGGGTTGTTTCGGCGGGGAGTTGTTGTACCATAGCCGTTGAATTTGTTGGGTTGGCTGGTTTTAATATCTTTTATTTTATCTCAGAGTTTGTGGGTTCTTATATCCTAAAATTAATAGGTTAAGTTTAACTCAGATCTTGCACTCTTTGGAGGTAGAACCTCCCAGATGCTCGTTCCCAGGTTCAACCTGGGAACGAGGAATAGAGGCTCTGCCTCTTGATGCAAGATCTGAGTTAACAAGCTAAAACATAACAGGAAGCAGTGTAGGAAAATTTGCGGGAAATTGTTTTACAAACGGTCAAAATAATCTAAAAAAGACAAATGACTCAATCCCAAACTGAACCCAAACTATACAGCTTTGATGAATTTATAAGCTGGTATCCTGAAAACTCAGAAGTCCGGTACGAACTGCATGAGGGAGTAATTGTCGAAATGCCCAAGCTAAAGGGAAAACATTCGACTTTAACTGGTTCTCTGATCGAGCAACTATTAATCATTATCAGGCAGATGGGCAAAGGTGGGATTTGGACTATTCCTAGAGAATCGATTGTTAAACCGAAACGCGATCGATCTGGTTATGAACCTGATATCATTGTTTTGAATCAAGAAGTTCTGGAAGCTGAACCTCGATGGGAAAGCGAATCGATTATTCAAAATCCTGATTCTGTTAAATTAATTGTTGAAGTTGTTTCTACTAATTGGCGTGACGATTATTACAATAAACTTCGAGATTATGAAGAAATGGGAATTGAGGAATATTGGATTGTTGATTATGCAGCATTGGGGCCGAAAAAGTTCATCGGTAATCCCAAGCAACCTAGATTTTTTGTTTGTAATTTGGAGGATGGAGAATATCAGATGAATCGACTTACGGAAAACAGTCCTATTATTTCCCCGACCTTTCCCCAGTTGAATTATCGCTTTCTCCCGCATTCGCATTCTCGGTAAGCGTCTTTGATGCGATCGATCAACCTTTGCCGTTCCTGCTGTTCCTGCTGCAACTGCTCAAAGTGCTGCCATCCTTCTAGCAAAGCTTGATATGCTAAGTCAATCCAGGTTTGTTTACAAAGATGCTATCTTATTGTGGGATACGGAAACTTAGTCAGTTAATCAAGGAGCAAAACTATACAGAGATTAATAATCTGTAGCTGGAATTGACTACTATGATCGGGTAGTAACACTAGGGTTAACATAGCGATCGCTTTTCCTACATACCCAGTGTATATACGCCTAAACTTGGCAAAAATGTTACTTATAATTCTTTACCTTTATGCGTTCTCAGGCTAAAACAGAATTAATTATCGAAGCAGGTCGTACCGAAAAGCAATATTGGAAAGACCTTTGGAGTTATCGGGAATTATTTTATTTCCTGGCTTGGCGAGATATATTGGTCAGGTATAAGCAAACTGCGATCGGCATTACTTGGGCATTAATCCAACCTTTCTTAACAATGGTTGTATTTACCGTAGTATTTGGACAATTAGCCAAATTACCTGACCAAGGAGTACCTTATCCAATTTTAGTTTTTGCCGCAATGTTACCTTGGCAATTCTTTGCTAACTCCCTTTCTGGATGCAGCAATAGTTTAATTAGCAATGCCAATTTAATTTCTAAAGTTTATTTTCCACGATTAATTGTCCCTGCTTCTGCGATAATTGTTAGTTTTGTCGATTTTATGATTTCTGGGATGATCTTGCTAGCATTGATGATTTGGTATAACTTTGTACCTAGTTGGCGAATTTTGACGTTACCGATGTTTATGGCGATCGCCTTTGCCGCCGCAATGGGAGGAGGATTATGGTTAGCAGCTTTAAACGTCAAATACCGTGACTTCCGCTATATTGTCCCATTTATTGTCCAGTTTGGCTTATATATATCCCCAGTGGGTTTTAGTAGTAGCATAGTTCCCAAAGAGTGGCGCTTGTTGTATTCTTTAAATCCAATGGTCGGTGTAATAGATGGCTTTCGCTGGGCGATCTTAAAAGGACAAGTACAAATTTATTGGCCTGGATTTATCCTATCTCTAGGATTAGTTATATTATTATTTGCTAGTGGTATCTGGTACTTCCGCAAAACGGAACGTACATTCGCTGACGTGATTTAGGCAGGAAATAAAAGCGTGTCTGATACTGTAATCCGGGTAGAAAATTTAGGAAAGAGATATATTATCGGGCATAATAAATCCCAGCCATATAGTGCATTACGAGATGTAATTGCTGATGGCGTTAAGTCAGTAAAAAGTAAAATTTTTCGAGAATTTGGTGGTAAAAAAATCCCTACGCCGAATCGGGAAGAGTTTTGGGCAATAAGAGATATTAACTTTGAAATTAAAAGTGGCGATCGCGTCGGTATAATTGGGCGCAACGGAGCCGGAAAATCAACCTTATTAAAAATATTAAGTCGGATTACAGAACCAACTACAGGGCGGGTTTATATTAACGGCAAAGTCGCCAGTCTTTTAGAAGTTGGCACAGGTTTTCATGCCGAATTAACCGGAAGAGAAAATATTTTTCTCAATGGTGCAATTCTGGGAATGGGCAAAGCAGAAATTAGAAGAAAATTTGATGAAATTGTTGCTTTTGCTGAAGTAGAAAAGTTTTTAGATACACCTGTAAAATTCTATTCTTCTGGGATGTATGTTCGTTTAGCATTTGCAGTCGCAGCGCATCTAGAACCAGAAATTTTAATTGTCGATGAAGTTTTAGCAGTAGGAGATGCTCAATTTCAAAAAAAGTGTTTAGGAAAAATGGAAGATGTCGCCACTAAAGAAGGGCGTACTGTGTTGTTTGTTAGTCATAATATGGGCGCAGTTACTACTCTTTGTAACCAGGCTATTTACTTAGCAAAAGGCAGAATTCGAGAAATTGGTACAACAGAACGGACTGTAACTAGTTATATTTCCGAATTATTTGATAATCAAGCAGATGATATAGCACAACTTAGATTACCAGGTTTAGGACAGGAAGTAAGATTTACTAATATTCAGTTAATTTCAGATGATGGAATAACTATATTATTTGGTAATAATATAAATTTTGAACTTACTATTTTATCGGAAAGAGATTTCAAGGATTTAAGTATTGGCTCAAGTATATTTAACAGTTCAGGTAATTGTGTTGGTAGTTTAATCACTAAAGAAAAGTTTTCATTAGTGGCAGAGCAGAAAATGAAATTATACTTAACAGTTTCTAATATTAATTTAGCTCCAGGTTCATATTATACAGGATTTAGTATAGGATATGGTGGTTTAGAAGAAACTAATAGGTATGATTTGGAAGCGATAATAGGAAAGCCAGCTTTTCAAATCATCCCATTTTCCGAGGGAAAAGAATCTTTAGCAAACTGGAATTCAAATTGGGGAAATATTGTGATTAGAGATAGCAAATTGATGATTAATAAAAACTGAAGCTATCATTAATAAATAGTTCGGAAAATTATCACCAGATCAACAGTCAATCAAGAGATATACATGAATATCGAACAAGACTTAAAGAAAGATTATCAGAAAAAAGCCTCTAACTACTTTGAGCTTGAACGTCATGAGATGCTTAAGTATGTACCAGAAAAGGCGTGCAACATTCTAGATGTTGGGTGTGGTTGTGGTAATTTCGGTCGTCTGTTGAAGGAGAAACGTCCGGTTAAAGTATGGGGAGTTGAATTTAATGAGGATGCGGCGACGCTAGCTGCACAGAAACTCGATCAAGTTATCTGCGGCTCTTTTAATAGCAGTTTAAATCTTCCCAAAAATGAGTTTGATTGCATCATTTTTAATGATGTATTAGAACACTTAGTAGATCCCTTTACAGCGTTAATTTATGCTAAGTATCTGCTACGAGAGGGGGGTTTAGTAGTTGCTTCGATACCTAATATTCGGCATTTTGATACTATCTGGGATTTACTAGTCAACAAGAACTGGCAATATACTGATTCAGGAATTCTTGATCGAACACACTTACGCTTCTTCACTCAGAGGAGTATAGT
>JBAVZX010000725.1:0-6037 GCA_049589015.1 Phormidium sp.
GTCCCCAGTCCCCAGTCCCCAGTCCCTCTTTCGGTTATCCACACAAAGCGCGTTAGCCGACAAACGGATAAAATCAAATTAAGAAAATTAACAAAAAAGCAGGCTCAATGATTCCTACCGTTATTGAACAGTCTGGTCGTGGTGAACGCGCCTTTGATATTTACTCCCGACTCTTGCGGGAGAGAATCATCTTCTTAGGTAAACAAATTGACTCTGACCTGGCTAACCTAATTGTGGCTCAGTTGCTTTATTTAGACTCCGACGACCCGGAAAAACCTGTCTATATATATATAAATTCTCCGGGTGGTTCGGTAACGGCAGGCATGGGTATTTACGATACCATCAAGCAAATCCGTCCCGAAGTCTACACAATTTGTACTGGACTCGCTGCCAGTATGGGCGCATTTTTACTGAGTGCTGGTACTAAAGGAAAACGGATGAGTCTACCTCATTCACGGATTATGATTCACCAACCTTTAGGTGGCGCACAAGGTCAAGCAACTGATATTGAAATTCAGGCCAAGGAAATTTTGTACCACAAACGTCGTCTGAATGAAATGTTAGCAGAGCATACAGGTCAGCCTTTAGAGCGGATTGAAATCGACACAGAAAGAGACTTTTTTATGTCAGCACAAGAGGCTCAAGACTACGGTTTAATTGATCAGGTAATTGACCGTACCGCTGCTGGTAGCAAACCTGTGGCTGTTTAGTTTTAATAGAATGTCTAATTCTTGATGTGGCTTTAACCACCACCAAAATTTTTAATTTGGTTGGCAATTGGTGGGGGTTGAAGCCTCTATCTATATTTACCCTTCTGCCTTCTGCCTTCTGCCTTCTGCCTTCTTCAAATGGGGTTGGGTTGAGCTTCTAGATATTCTAAGAAGTCTTCCAACTCCTGTTTTTCTAGTTCTTGACGAGTTTTTTTACCGTAGGTACGGAAAAGATGATCGCTTCCTTGTTTCTTTGTCCAACCTAAGCGTTTAATTTGAACGTTGGTGCGAGCAATTAAATCAGAAAAATCGTCGGGACTGGTATCTTCAATAGTTTCCGTAGGTTGATCGCTAATTTCACTCTCTAATTCTGGGGGTGGTGCGATCGCCTTTTCCGACTCGTGACGACGGGAAGCGATCGGTGTGACGTTACTAAATGTAACAGGTGGTTCGCTTTCATCTGCAAAAGAAGTTACCGGAGTTAACTTGGGCGTTTCCAAAAAGCGATTTGTTCGGTGCTCTGTGAATGTGGAATCGGATTTTTCTTCTGTATCTTCTGTAACTTCTAGATGAGATTTTGCTGGATAAGTTGTTACTTTAGCAGTGGGATAACTAGTTCTTTCCGGGAAAGATGAGTCTAAATTGGCATGATTTGACCAACTAGGATCTGTAGTCCCTTGTCCTGAATAGAGAGTTTCCCGTTTGTCTGAGGAAAAAATAGGCTGCTGGGAATACTCAGCAGAAACAGAGTTATCAGTTGTGTCGGTCTGTCCCCAAGATAAATTAATTCCTAAAAGTTCCAGGGCGCGAATTCTGGCTTGGTTTTCTGCTAATTCGATGGTGTCAGCAACCGCCATCCCGGTTGCTTTGGTGACACCATCGATTTGAACTAAGGCGCGAACGACAAATTTGCCGTTATAAATTGTTAATAATTCTGAAATCAAACTGCCTGTGGGATAACGAACCCGAAATTGTGCAAACATAGTTGTTAATATCCTAGTTTGATCATTGAACATAGCCGTTTTCTTCACGACCGCTCTAAACATACAATAGTGAAAGGATTGTTCATCCGCACGCTATCAAACCGCAACGCTTAACTGTTGAAGCACCCACCATGCTTTACCGCTAACACGCTACTGATCGCGATATGCCTACGGCACGCTGACGCGATCGCCTATTAGAAGCAGACTCAAGGCTCTGCACTGGGTCTAAAGGCGATTATCACCTTAAAAAATCGAGCGTGTAACAGCGTGAAGGTGGCTCAAAGCAGGGAAACAAAGGAGCTCCAACAACGAGATCGAGCATACAGAGTGGATGACCCTTGGTGAGATCATATATGAGTAAAACATCTAGGGGTCAAATTTGGGAACAGCTTTTGGCTTTTCCTGTTAAATGACATCATCTCACTATCAGTATGCACTGCATCTACCCTTCCAGGTATCTGGCAAGGAGATGGCCTAAGTTTAGCGCAATTCTCGCAGGGCTGGTTTTTGGTGTTTAACAATTTTTGATTTTTGATTTTCGATTTGGATAATTATCTGATTTTCGATTTGATTGAGCAATTATAAGTCATCTAAAATCGGCAATCTTAAATCTAAAATTGATTAAGCGTGAAGTGATGGCGAAGTGAAAGCACAAATAAATTGAGACGCTAAGGACTGATTCGCTACATGGAATTTTCAATCGCTACATTACTTTCTAATTTCCCCGATGAAAAATTGGTAGCTGCCAAAGTTCTGGAGAAAAAACTGGGTTGTACTGATGAACCTAGTTTACGTAGATTACAAATTGTCTTGGATGCCTTAGAAAAAGTTGGCATTTTAGTCAAGGAACGAGGCAAGTATCGGCGGGTTTTTGAACCTGGAATAGTAGAAGCAAAACTCCGGTGTTCCAGCAAGGGCTTTTGTTTCGCGATTCAAAATGTCGAAGGGGCAGCTGATATTTACGTGCGGGAAAGTCATCTGAGTACGGCTTGGAATGGCGATCGCGTTTTGGTAAAAATTACTAAAGAAGGGAACCGCAGGCGGAGTCCCGAAGGGGAAGTTAAACTAATTTTAGAACGTGCCAATCCCAGTGTGTTAGCCAGGGTAAAACAAGGCATGGATACTACAGGAAAAGTAATTTACAAAGCTGTCCCTTTAGACGATCGCTTATTATTTGAACTGGATTTAGTTCCCAATGGTGAAGATTTAACAGCAGCGATCGATCATCTAGTACACGCAGAAATTGTCCGCTATCCTTTAGCATCTTATCCTCCCATTGGTCGAGTTGCTCAAGTCCTTGGTAGTGATGCGGAAGCAGCCGCTGATATTGATATTGTCTGCTGTAAACATGACCTACCTCGGAAATTTTCGGCGGCGGTACTCTCCTCACTAGAAAAATTTTCCAGCAAACTTAGCAAAACAACATTAAAAAATTGCCTTGATTTACGTCATTTAATTACTTTAACGGTAGCTCCGCCAGCTGGCGCTTATATTGACCCAAAAACTTTACTGGTAGAACAAGCTTTTACCTTGGAAAAAATTGAGGGTGATTTATGGCGAGTGGGGATTCACATTGTCGATGTAGCCAATTATGTCCCAGCTGATTCTCCCCTAGATCGGGAAGCAAAAAGACGTGGTAGATCGGTGCATTTAGGTGATACAGTATTGCCAATGTTGCCTGAACCTTTGCTGGCTCATTGTTCTTTATTACCAGGACAAAATCATTTAGCTATTTCGGTCTTACTCTCTTTATCGAGTGAGGGCGAAGTGGTGGAATTTGAGATGCAAAGAACTGTGATTCAAGTAGACTTTCAATTAACTGAATCTCAAGCACAAGCAATTCTCTTACGTCACCATACAAATTTAGATTTGGAGAAAGATGATCTCGAAGAATTATCTCCGGTCTTTGCTACTCTGGATCAACTATTTGTCCTGAGTCAAAGTATCAAAGAAAAACGCCTAGAAAGGGGGAGTTTTGAATTAAATTTGCCTTATGAAGAAAGCCAATTTAATGATGAAGGAATAGCTGATTCTGTGATCGGGTTGCCTACTCATCCAGCGCAGTCAATGGTCAGGGAGTTAATGATTTTAGTTAATCAAATAGTGGGCAGTCATTTAGTAGCTTTGGGAGTGCCTAGTATTTACCGAATGCAATCAGCACCCGATCCAGATGATGCAATTGAATTGCATAAGTTGGCCAGTAATTTGGAAATAGACCTGCAATTAGAAAATGAAGATGTTGTCACACCTTTTGATTTCCAAAAATACATTGAAGATTTTTCTCAATCTAAGGCAGAAAAGGTTTTGAACTCTTTGTTACAATCAACTTTAAGGCCAGCTGCTTACAGCACTACTTCTGCTTCACATTTTAGTTTGGCTTTGTCGGGAGGCTATACTCATTTTGTTTCGCCAGCGAGACGTTATGCTGATTTAACGGTGCAAAGAATACTCATGTTAGTATTCGAGTCAGGACGCGATCGCCGGAGTACTCGCGTCAAAGAAAAGGTAAATTTACATCATAGTTCTTGTCACGGACAAATTAATTGGAATGTTTTACCCCCCAATGTCCAAGAAGAATTAGAAGAACAATTAGCAGCATTAATCGTGCCACTCAATGAACGAGAAAAGGAGGTTCAAGAAGCGGAAAATGATTTGGCAGGGTTGAAAAAAGCTGAACTGATGAAAGAACGTACTGGAGAAATTTTTCAAGGCGTAATTACTGGTGTTCAATCTTACGGTTTCTTTGTGGAAATGGAAGTGCCAGTGGCTAATGGTACACCTTTTTATCCAGAAGGTTTGGTTCATGTATCATCATTAAAAGATGATTGGTATGAGTATCGCTCTCGCCAAGAAGCATTAGTCGGACGCAAAAATCGCAAACAATATCGATTAGGCGATCGCGTAGAAGTGCAAGTAAAAAGCGTAGACTATTATCGTCAGCAGATAGACTTAGTAACTGTCGGCAGTGATGCTGCGCTCGATGATGATGAACGAGATGATTATCTATTTCCCAATTTTGATGATGAGTAATGTTAGTAGTGGCAGAAGGCGGAAGGCAAAAAAGCTGGTAAAAAGCCGTTTTAACCTTGGGAAACTGGAGAGTTATTTCCGCCGAAGCTGCACTATTTCTTGGTGATTGGTCAATGGTTATTTATTAGGAAAAAATAACTAATAATAAATGACTAATGACCAATAACCAATGACTAATCACAAATAACAAATGACTAAACCTTTAATTTTGGGAATTACTGGGGCATCGGGCTTAATTTATACTGTCCGGGCGTTAAAATTTTTGCTAGAAGCTGATTATGCGATCGAACTAGTAGCTTCTAAATCTACTTACATGGTTTGGCAGGCAGAACAAAACATCCGACTCCCTGGCGAACCAGTACAGCAGGAACAATTTTGGCGCGAACAAACGGGAGTATTTACGCAAGGAAAACTACGTTGTCACCCTTGGGGTGATGTTGGCGCAAATATTGCCAGCGGTTCTTACCGGACTCTGGGAATGATTATTATCCCCTGTAGCATGAGTACAGTCGCAAAGTTAGCAGCAGGTTTAAGTTCTGACCTTTTGGAAAGATCGGCAGATGTTCAACTCAAAGAAGGTCGTAAACTGGTATTAGTCCCCCGTGAAACTCCCTTTAGCTTAATTCACCTGCGGAACTTAACCAGTTTAGCGGAAGCAGGAGCCAGAATCGTCCCCGCTATTCCTGCTTGGTATCACAATCCCCAAACTATTGAGGATTTGGTAGATTTTGTAGTAGCCCGTGCTTTAGATCAATTGGATATTGATTGTGTTCCATTAGAACGTTGGCAGGGGAGCAGGGGAGTTGATTAACTGAAAACTCAAAATTCTCTAAGGGCGGATTTTGTTGGAATTCTTCGACTGCGATTAGAAAATTATCTGCTAAACTCGCCCCGACAAAATCAAAACTTAAAATTCAAAACTTTCTCAACTACCAAACATGGCTATTCGCATTGTACTACTACTAATAGCGCTCTTAGGGTTGACAGTATTTGCTCTCCAGAATTCTTTGTCGCTGAAGTTGGTGTTTTTGGGGATAAGAACCCAGGCGCTACCATTGGGATTTTGGATACTAGCGGCGGTGGCAGCTGGGGTACTGACAGCTTTGGCTGTGGCTTGGTTGTTACAAATTATTAATGATTGGGGAAATGCGAAATTACAATCTCGAATTCGTCAGTTAGAGGCCCAAGAAGCTAGTTACCAAAGTCAAAGTCGAGAATCTGCTTCTACATATCAAAGTTATTCTTATTCTGCGGCAAGTAGCAGTTCTGGGAGTGCTACTAACGCTTCGTCAACTGATTCTAATAGTAATCAAG
>JBAVZX010000726.1:0-6125 GCA_049589015.1 Phormidium sp.
TCTGATAATAGGCAAATGTCAGGTACAGGGATAGGATTCGCATTTTCTTGGTCATTCTCTAAATCAGAAGCAAAGGATGAGATTTGGTACGGCGAATTTGACAATTACCCTGCTACTCTCTTTATTCATCGGCACTCAGATAAGTATTTTGATGGAACTTTAGCAGCTTTCCATTCCGAGGGTTTAACTTACGTTGCTATTCAAGGAAACTTTGATCCGAAAACAAATAAAGTCACTATACAAGAACTGGCTCTCCTCCCTAAATCTACATCAGAAAACTGGACACTGGGGAAAAATCAAGGAATTATGTCATTAGATAGCAAAGAATTGATTGGTAAGGGGAAAGGTCAAGGTTCTTATTGGTGGTCATTTTCTCAAGAAGATATGGGTAGTTACTGTTAATTTATTGTCGGTTTAAAATGACAGGCTATGAAAAATATGAAAATGCCAACTAGTGATAGTTACCGTGAAGATTTGATTCAATTTCTCAAAGATCCTGAACACGCTGCTGGTTATATTGAAGCTATTTTAGAAGAAGAAGATCCTGAACCGGAACTTCTCCGAAATGCGCTGAGAAAGGTTATTGAGGCTTGGGAAAAAAGCGATCGTCGCCTCTCCGAATCAACAAAACAGTTGCATGAAAAGCTCGATAAAATGCTTACAGAAAGTAATACTGCTGAAATTTACATTTTTGTAGAATTACTGAATAAATTAGGTTTTAGTATTGTTATTGCACCCAAAGAAACCCAGCCTTAATATTTTAATTAAATCATGGAAGTTCAACCAAAGGAAATTCGACGTTATATTACCTCAGATAGCAGAATTCCTTTCACAGAATGGCTTGATTCCCTGCGAGATCTCAATGCTAAAGCTAAGATTGATACAAGACTCGATCGAGTTAGTCGCGGTAATTTGGGAGACTATCGTTTTGTCGGAGAAGGAGTCTGTGAATTGAGGATTGACTATGGCCCTGGCTACCGTGTTTACTTTGGACAAATAGGTTCAAAAATTGTACTTTTGCTTTGTGGTGGTGACAAAAGCACTCAAAGACAAGATATCAACAAAGCTATTGAATACTGGAGAGATTATGAAAGACGTGAAAATGCCAACAAGTGACAGTTATCGTCCTTATAAAATTGCATCTCTCAAAGATATAAAATATGCAGCCGCTTACATTACGGCAATTTTGGAAGAAAAGAATCCTGAACCGGAATTACTTCAGTTAGCACTTACAGATGTAATTGAAGCTTGGGAAAAAAACGATCGCCTTTCCGAATCAACAAAACAGTTGCATGAAAAGCTCGATCGAATACTCACAAAAAGTAATGCTTCAGAAATTTACACTTTTGTAGAATTACTAAATACACTAGGTTTTCAAATAGCTATTTCCCCGAAAGAAACTGAATGAGTTCCCGATTTTGATATGATGCAATTTGTGCGATGTCAGAGCGATCGCATAATTCTAAAACTACAATAAAATTATGGAGATACAACCAAAGCAAATTCGACGTTATATTACTCAAGATGGCAGAGTTCCTTTTGCTGAGTGGTTGAATTCCCTGAAAGATACAAAAGCCAAAAATCGGATTAAGTTGAGGCTTGATCGAATTGAAGAAGGCAATTTAGGAGATTGCCGTTCAGTTGGAGAAGGAGTTTTTGAGCTTAGAATTGATTATGGCCCTGGTTATCGAGTCTATTTTGGACAAATAGGATCTATTATTATTCTTCTCCTCTGTGGCGGAGATAAAAGTACTCAAGATCGAGATATTCGCAAAGCTAAGGAGTATTGGGCAGACTATGAAAAATCTGAAAACGCCAACGAGTGATAGCTACCATGAGTTTCTAATTGAGTCTCTGACAAACCGCGAAGAAGCTGCTGGTTATATTGAGGTAGTTCTGGAAGAAGGCGGCGATCAACCAGTATTATTACGAAAGGCTATTAGAAATGTGGTTGAGGCTTGGGAAAAGTGCGATCGCCTTTCCGAATCAACAAAACAGTTGCATGAAAAGCTCGATAAAATGCTAACCGAAAGTAATGCTACTGAAATTTACACCTTTATAGAATTAATGAATGCACTAGGTTTTCAAGTAACTATTTCACCCAAAGAAACAGAATAATTTGCACGATTTTAATAATGAAAGACGTGAAAATTCCCACAAGTAGAAGTTACCGCGAGTTTCTTCTTGAATCTCTAAAAAACCCGGAAAGATCTGCTGCTTATATTGAAGCTGTTTTAGAATTGTCAGAAGAAAACCCCGATCCAGAATTACTGCGGGCGGTGCTGAAAGATGTTATTGAGGCGCAGATTAATACTAATAATCTCTCTGAATCAACAAAACAGTTGCATGAAAAGCTCGATCGAATGCTCACAGAAAGTAATGCTTCAGAAATTTACACTTTAGTACAATTACTAAATGAACTGGGTTTCCAAATTACAATTACACCCAAAGAAACCCAATCCTAACTAGCTAATAGCTACTAAAAATTATCTCTTCATCAAAAGTGGGCGCATAAACAAATAGCCAGCCCCAAAAGCCGTGACTACAATTAAAACGATCGCCAAAGTCAACCACCAACCATTAATTTCGGAATTGCGATCTAACTGACTATTTCGACGATAACGCCCTTGGACTTGTTCTGTCACCAACTTCTCTTGAAAAATCGGCATCAGTGGCTCATTATCATCAAAGGCTTCTACTCCCAAAGTGGGCGGATTTGGTATTGAATGGGGGTGAGGACGCTTATTCAATTGTCGCAGATAAGATATATCACTTGATTCCGATCGCATTTCTGGATGAATAAAATCAGCCTGACGAGTTCCCGCAACAGAAGCATCAGCTACCTGCTTTAGATATAGAGCCGAATGAACAACCTTTTCAATTTCCCGGCGCAATTGTTGATTTTGTTCATACAACTGCTGATTTTGGTTATTCAGTGATTCCAGCATTACCCTTGTCGCTTGCAACTCGGCTGCTAGTTCGCGATAAATAGAAATTGGTACTGAACGAGCATTATTTCCAGCTGATGTGGGGATATTCTGACCACCATTTCCCGCATTTTGGTGGGGTTGCTTGGGATTGAAATTTGGCATCATAAGTTTTGCTCTAACTTAAAGTTAGGTCAGCCAGAGGCAACCTGTTTAACAGTCTTTCGACTAAGCTTAATTGCTTAGATTTCAACTATGCCTAAAATATAGTCCCAATCAGGATAACATAACAGCGATCGTTCCTAATAATTGTTTTTATAACTCGGTAGTTTTTGCCAACAGGGGAAAGAAATGTCCTACTGGCCCTTGACCTTGACCAATACTGAGTGCGTATTTTAACGCAGTAGTAACATAATCTTTGGCTAATTGCACGGCGGTTAATAAATCTTTTCCTTGAGCCAAATTAGCGGCTAAAGCAGCGGCTAAAGTACAACCAGTTCCATGAGTATTAGTTGTTTCCACCACCGATGTAGTCAAAGTTTCCAGTTGTTGACCATCAAACCAAACATCCACACCCCGCAAATTTCCCAACATACCGCCACCCTTAACCAAAACCGCTTGTGCCCCCAGTTTGTGAATGCGTTGAGCCGCCTGCTGCATATCCGCTAAACTTTTAATTTCCAAACCACTGAGCATTTGGGCCTCGTAACGATTAGGAGTCACAATTTTCGCTTGGGGAATTAACTGCTCTCGCAAACAAACAACCGCGGCATCATCGATTAATTGCGCCCCGGCGCGAGATACCATTACTGGGTCAACTACCAAATTTGTAATTTTTAACTCTGTTACCTGTTGAGCTACAGCCAGAATAATCTCCTGATTGAGTAACATTCCAGTTTTTGTAGCTTGCACCCCAATATCTGCCACTACTGCCTGAATTTGTGCCACTACAGCCGCCGCAGGCAGGGGATCAACCCTGTTTACCCCTAAAGTGTTTTGTGCTGTTACACAGGTAATGGCGCTGGTTCCGTGAACGCAGTGAAAGGAAAAAGTCCTTAAATCTGCTTGAATTCCGGCTCCACCGCCACTATCTGAACCTGCGATCGTCAAAGCTACTGGTACAGTCAATGCACTTACTTTTGTCATTTTTACCATACCGGAAGAAGTTTCAAGTAGTTGAGGCAAGTCGAGAAACCCAATTCCTTTAAGTTTTTCTGTAACTCTCAGCCGGGTTTTTCCCCAGATAAATTACCAGCGAAAACTCAAACAAGGAGGTTTCTCGATAGCAAACTTCCAAAGAAATAATCTTATTAAGTGTCTCTTTTGGGACGATTTCTTTGGAGAAACTCTGGAATATCTAATCCAGGTGGTTGTAATGGTGATTGTTGCCTTTCTGGTTCAGTTCTGACATTAACGGTATTTGTAGGTTTAACGGCTGGCAGATTTTGATGCCTTGTCGTTGAGCGTGATTGCTGAGTCACTTGTGGCTGAGCTTCTCCACTAAATCCAGTAGCAATTACCGTAATCCTAACTTCGCCTTGCATTTTGTCATCAATCACTGCGCCAAAGATGATGTTAGCGTTGGGATCAACAACTTCGTAGATAATTTCTGCTGCGGCATTAACTTCATGTAAGGTGAGGTCGGTACCACCCGTAATGTTGAATACTACGCCTCTAGCGCCTTTCACAGAGGATTCTAGTAAAGGCGAAGAAATTGCCGTAGTCGCAGCTTCGCTAGCCCGTGATTTACCAGATCCTACACCGATGCCCATCAAGGCTGATCCGGCATCTGCCATGATTGCCCGAACATCAGCAAAGTCTACGTTTACTAATCCAGGGATAGTGATGATATCGGAGATCCCTTGCACACCTTGACGGAGGATGTCATCGGCTTGACGAAAAGCGTCTTGTAAGGGGGTATTTTCGGGGACTACGGAGAGGATGCGATCGTTGGGGATAATAATCAACGTATCCACCCGACTTTGTAAAGCCGCAATACCTTCTTCTGCTTTGTTAATGCGTTGCCGTCCTTCAAAGAAAAAAGGACGAGTCACCACACCTACTGTCAAAGCACCTGCTTCTTTGGCGACATCAGCTACGACTGCGGCTGCACCCGTACCTGTACCACCACCCATGCCAGCGGTGATAAAGACTAGATCTGAGTTACCAATCGCAGCAGATAGTTCATCACGAGATTCTTCTGCTGCTTTTTGACCAACTGCTGGATTACCACCAGCACCTAAACCACGAGTTAATTTTTGTCCGATTTGCAAGCGTCTTGTGGCAGATGATAAAGCCAAGGCTTGAGCATCGGTGTTAATTGACCAAAATTCTACTCCTGAGAGGTCGCTGGCGATCATGCGGTTGACGGCATTACTGCCACCGCCACCAACACCAATCACTTTAATTTTGGCTACCCGACTCGGTACGATTTCGCCGCTGTGTGCTTCTTCAGCCATATCTTTGGGTTCGCGAACTTGACCAAACTGAAATCCAGCCATCAGATAAGGATTAGCATCCATCCCTGGTGCTAAACCCTGTTGTCCCTCTGCTTGGGAAAGTTTTTTTGCGAGCCCCTGTTTATTATTAAGAGTCATTGGAATCAAAAAATAGTCCCTAAACAACTTTTCAATTCTAGGTAGCTCAAGTCAACTATAGGCTAAGGTGGTTGAAAAACCAATAAATAGTGACAAGCTGATTGATTATATAGCAACTTTTGCTGAGAATAGCTTATCGCTGTCTGTTCAGCTTGAGTGTTCGTTTTGAGCGTATCTGTAGGTTTTGATCGGACTCAGACGGAAGTTGAGTCGTTGCATATTGTAATTGAATAGCGGGTGAATTGGGATCTGTTAAGTCAATATAAGCAATTGGGTGTCCATTAACTTGGTTTGACAATTGGCGCATTTGGTCTAAAACTGCGAGTTGATCGGCGAATTGAGAACCATATATTCCCAAATGCACGATCGCGATGTCGGTTTTCAATATTACATTAGCTGGGTTTTGCCAATCTATTTCCGAGACTTTTACCGGAGAGCGACGCAATATTTGATACATTTCTGACCAATAGGGTAAATATTGTTGGCGATCGCCGATAATTCGCAGTGTGGGCAAAGGAAGGGGTTTTCCCTCTGAGTTATAGTTTTCTATTGGTATCCAAGTACCTGTGGCATCAATTAATCCTATTGGTGTTGTTGCAGG
>JBAVZX010000727.1:0-8486 GCA_049589015.1 Phormidium sp.
TATGAAAGAAATAGAATTCGGCAAAGATGGTGACTTTAACGAGAAAAATCGGTTTATTCCCATCCTCAACGCCGACCTAGCCAACGACTTGGGCAACTTGCTCAATCGTACTTTGAAAATGGCATATAAATACTGCGGTGGTGAAGTTCCCAACCTAACTGGCGCAGACATTTCCCCAGAAAACCCATTAAAAACAATTGGTTTGACATTGGGTACACAAGTTGCCCAAGCTTATGAAAACTTAGCCTTCAGCAACGCTTGTGAAGCTGTTCTCACCTTGATTCGCACTGGCAACAAGTATATCGACGAACAAGCACCTTGGACATTGTATAAACAAGGAAATCAGCCAGCAGTTGAGGAAGTGTTGTATTCTGTTCTAGAATCTGTCCGATTGGCAGCTTATTTATTGTCGCCAATTATCCCTAGTATCAGCAACGACATTTACCAACAATTAGGCTTTGCGACAAATTTTAATGACAAAACCCAATTATCTACTACAACAAACTTTACCAACCATGCTAGTTGGGGAACCTTACCTGGTAAACAAAGGTTAGGCGAACCTCGTCCGGTATTTCAAAAATTGGAATTTTCGGAAACTAGTTCTTAATAAAGCCCCAAAGCTATTCCAGGCTATATGAATATGGAAAATCGGATTTAATTGATTGACTTGATAAAAAACAGAGGCATAATAATCATGTTAAATAATCTGGAAAAAGACTCGTTATTCACACCAGAACAAGTTCTGGAAAACCGCGGAAGAGTCGCCATCTTTATTGATGGTTCAAATCTGTTTTATGCAGCCTTGCAATTAGGAATTGAAATAGACTATACCAAGTTATTGTGTAGGTTAACGGCTGGTTCCCGGTTGCTGCGATCGTTCTTTTATACAGGAGTCGATCGCACCAATGAAAAACAGCAAGGTTTCTTATTGTGGATGCGGCGCAACGGTTATCGCGTCATTGCCAAAGACTTAGTGCAATTACCAGATGGTTCTAAAAAAGCCAACTTAGATGTAGAAATTGCTGTGGATATGATGGCTTTAGTGGGTTCTTATGATACAGCAGTTTTAGTTAGTGGCGATGGCGATCTTGCTTACGCGGTAGATGCAGTTAGTTATCGCGGTGTCCGCGTAGAAGTTGTCAGTCTGCGTTCCATGACTAGCGATAGTTTAATTAACGTTGCCGATCGCTATATCGACCTAGAAAACATCAAAGAAGATATCCAAAAAACTCAGCGTCAGGGAGGTTATATATATCGCCCTTTGTCTGGAATTGGGTTATTAGATGACGAAAAAGACGACGATTAAAAACCAAATAAAAGCAACAATTTAAAATTAACAAAGGAGTTGATCGATTTGAGATTTGAGATTTGAAATTTGAGATTTCAGCTTTTGGATTGACCATATAGATCCCCGATTTCTTGAAGAAGTTGGGGATCTATAGTTATAATTTCCCTGATCTGAGATCTTGCAGCAGGGGAGGTAGAACCTCCCAAATCTTCTAGGTGCAACCTGGAAACGAAAACAGAGGTCTGTCTCTTGGTACAAGATCTGAATCAATTGTGAGTTTGAGGAAAATTACTCTGAATAAACTAATCTTTTTAAAACTATTCTTGATCTGGCTATTGTTCGGCATTGTCGCCTGTGATAACGAAGGTAGAACAGCCAAAAAGCTAGCACAAGATAGTAGACTAGCTCAAGAAAGAGCATTAGCCAAAGAATCAGATAGTAATCTGACATTTAACGATGTTACCCTCGATCAAGTTGACAATTTAGGTCGTCCTTTGTGGAAAATTAAAGCCAAACAAGCTGTTTATAGTAATGATAAAAAAGATGCTAAAATTCTAAGTCCGATTGGGGATTTATTTCAAGATGGCAAAATAGTATATCAAGTTAGCGTTCAAACCGGAGAAATTAAACAAGATGGTAAACAAATTTTTCTCAAAGGTCAAAGTGTCGCTACAGATATTCAAAATGGCCTCGTGTTGCGCGGTATTGAAATGGAATGGCGACCGGAAGAAGATATTTTAATTGTACGTAATCAATTAACTGGAACTCATAAACAAGGACAAGCATCAGCGCAAGAAGCGAGGGCTTTTAGCCGGGGAAAAAAAATTGAATTTATTGGTCAAGTAGTGGCAAAAACGATCGATCCACCGTTAATAATGAGAACCGAAAAATTATTTTGGCAACTGCAAGAACAGAAAATGTTTAGCGATCGCTTTATTCAAATTGACCGCTACGCTGGACAAAAGATTACCGATCCGGCTAAAGCCACCCTTCGCGATCGCGCCACAGGTAATCAAGGAGAAGTAGATTTAAAAAATAAAATCGCCAAACTAGGAAAAAATGGACAAGTTACCTTTTCCGAACCACCAATGCAAATCGCTAGTAACGCCATTGTATGGAATTTAAATACCAAAATAGTCTCCTCAAATCAACCAGTAACTATTTACCAAAGAGAACAACAAATTACCTTAAACGCTAGTCAAGGCAGAGTTGAATTAACCCCACAAATTGCTTACTTAATCGGCGGTGTCCAAGGTACTGGTCAAAACCCACCTTCCAACCTGCGAACCGATCAAATGACTTGGTATTTGAAAACTCAGGAATTTGCAGCCAATGGCAATGTTTTCTATCAACAAACTGACCCACCATTAATTTTAAATGGCCCCCAAGCCTTTGGAAAATTGAAAGAACAAAAAGTCACCATTACTGGAAATGGTAATAACTCTCCCGTCATCACTCAAATTGTCCCACCTTCAGGGAAACAGGGGGGCAGGGGGGCAGGGGGGAATTAAATTTTATCTTTTTCCTTTCTTCTGCCTTTCCCGATAATTTGATTGCGATCGCTCGCCCCAATAAGTTTCACGTAATTGATGCTAGCGGGGGTAGGAAAGACTGCTAAAGGTGGAGTTAAAGAAGTGCCCCATTGTTGGATCAAACTTTGTAGTAAACGGTCTTGTTTAGCGCGTAAACCTATGACATCATTACCGCGATTGATGATTGCAAACCAAACCAAACCGCGATCGCGTGTGGGCATCACTCCCGCCAAAGCACTGACATCTCGTAGAGTCCCCGTTTTAATCACAGTTGCTTGGGGAATATGACGTTGTGACATAGTACCATTGCGATCGCGACCAGAAACCGGGAAAAAATCACCGATTGTCAATCCCAGAGGCTGCAATTTCCGTTGTAGCGCCATTAACATTGCACAAGCTGCCCTAGCAGAAATGCGATTTTCCACACCTAAACCAGAACCATTGATTAATTGAATTTCCCCTAAAGGAACTCCCGCAGCACTCGCCGCCAGTCTCCTTACTACTTGCGCCCCTCCCAAAGATTCAGCAATACTTTCTGCCATTTCATTACTGCTGAAAATATTCATTTGTTTCAACAGTTGAGTCAGAGTTAAAGAACGGTGGCGTAATAATAAATCTGGATTAGTTTGTTCAGGGCCAGTTTGGGGGTTTTCCACCTTCACACCACCCAAAATTTGCAATTGCGGTTTTGGCGTACCTTTAGGCATTTGGGAATATCTAAAAATCATTGGTTTAGACCAAGTGCGGGAATTAAAAGACTGCATTAGCATTTGACCCGACGCACTCGGATTCCGGTTGCCATTCATCGCAAACCTACCCCGAATCAGCAATTTTCCTGTTACTTTTTTAATTCCTAGACGATTTAAAGAATTACCCAGTGCAATACCTTCTTGCCACACAAACAAGGGATCGCCATTCCCAGTAATAACTAAATCTCCCTGTAATACCCCATTTTGGATTGGCCCAGTGGCGCTGATTAGCGTCTCAAACTGGTGGGAATGATCCCAGGTAGATAGGGCAGCTAAAGAGGTAGCAATCTTGGTGAGAGAGGCTGCTGGCAAAGGGATCGAACCTTGATTATTAGCTAATACTACAGGCCCCGACTGCATCCAAATCGCTTGTTGTGCGATCGGATTTTGTTTCCCTAACTCCTTTAAATATTGCTCAACTATACTTGCCGTCTGCGGTTCCGGCGCAGCTGCCAACACAAAACCCGCATTACCAGGCCAAACCATTTCTTGCTTAGTTTGTGTAGAATTCAACCCAGAACGGTGAATCCCTGCCATATCTAACCACGCAGACATTAACCCAGAGCTAAATAATTCCAGCACTTTGAGACACTCCTCAACACGAATTTTAGATTTTAGATTTTAGATTTTAAGATTTAGCATTTTAGATTTTGCCTTAAATCGGTCAATATCAAAAGAAGGGAATAGAGTAAAGGCAAAAGAAAGTTTTGAGTTAATCAATTTCCCCTTGTCTCCTCTGCCCCCCAATCTGGGAAAATCGGTAAAGGTTGATTTTTCCAGGGAAGCCATCTGGTAAAATCTTTGATGTTTCTATTACATTGATCAATGGGATCAGCTAGGGCACGAATTGCAATAGACGCGATGGGTGGGGATCATGCCCCTGCCGAAATCGTCGCTGGCGCACTTAGAGCAAGAGAAGAATTAGACGTAGAAATTCTACTGGTAGGCGATTCTTCTCAAATTAAAGCGGCTCTAGGTCAACACGCAAACTCATTTCCGTTGGAAATAGTGCCTTCCGAAGGCACGATCGAAATGCACGAAGAACCACTAAGCGGTTTGAAACGCAAGCCAAAAGCTTCTATCAACGTGGCTATGGATTTGGTGAAACAAAAACGGGCTGATGCAGTGGTTTCCGCAGGGCATTCTGGCGCAGCAATGGCAGCAGCACTGTTGCGTCTGGGAAGGTTGAAAGGAATCGATCGACCAGCTATTGGCGCGGTTTTACCGACGATCCTGGCTGATAAGTCGGTGCTACTTCTGGATGTGGGGGCAAATGTCGATTGTCGTCCCAAGTTCTTAGAACAGTTCGCTGTCATGGGATCGATTTACAGTCAGTATGTTCTAGGTGTGACAGAACCGAAAGTCGCTTTACTTAATATCGGTGAAGAACCTGGTAAGGGTAACGATTTGGCAATTCGCACTCACCAAATGCTCGAAGAGAATACCAAAATCTCTTTTGTGGGTAATGCCGAAGGTCGAGATCTCCTTTCCGGTAACTTTGATGTGGTGGTTTGTGATGGCTTCGCTGGTAATGTCTTGCTCAAATTTGCCGAGGCGGTGGGCGAAGTGTTGTTGCAAATCCTCAAGGAAGAGTTGCCCCAAGGTTTGCATGGTTTATTGGGTACTGCTTTGCTTAAACCTAACTTAAACCGGATTAAGCAGCGGGTAGATCATGCCGAACATGGCGGTGGGTTGCTTTTGGGTGTGGCCGGAATTTGTATTATTAGTCATGGATCTTCGCAAGCTCCTTCGATTTTTAATGCGATTCGGTTGGCCAAAGAAGCGATCGATCACCAAGTATTAGAAAGAATTACATCCAACTATCACCAACCTGCTGCACCAGCAGCTGAGGTCGAGTCATAATGTTCCAGCAATTAGGAAAAGGCGTTGCCATCACCGGAAGTGGTGCCGCTACACCAGCGGTTTCTTTAACTAATCAGGATCTCAGTCAGATTGTCGATACGTCTGATGAATGGATTGCTAGTCGCACAGGAATTCGGGAACGGCGTTTGGCGATGCCTGGTCAATCTCTGTGTGAGTTGGCTACCCAAGCAGGTGAAAACGCGATCGCAATGGCTGGGATCACTCCTGAAGATATCGATTTGATTATCCTGGCAACTTCCACTGCGGATGACCTGTTTGGCAGCGCTAGCCAAATTCAAGCTAAAATCGGCGCGACTAAGGCTGTGGCATTTGACCTCACAGCTGCTTGTTCTGGTTTTGTGTTTGCTATGGTTACAGGTGCCCAGTTCATCCGTAACGGCGTTTATCGTAACGTACTGTTAATTGGAGGAGATATCCTCTCTCGTTGGGTAGATTGGTCAGATAGACGCACTTGTATTCTCTTTGGCGATGGTGCTGGGGCGGTGGTAATGCAGGCAATGGAGTCAGATATTGCTGATTCAGATTGTGTAGTGAGCGATACTGCTAACGCAACGCTGCGCGATCGCTTATTAGGATTTGAAATCCGCAGTGATGGCACACAAAATCATTATCTCAACCTCAGTTACAAAGGAGAACCTAAAGAATTAGTTGCCGGAGTTTCAATTAATCAAGGCAATTATCAACCAATTACCATGAGCGGGCAAGAAGTTTATCGCTTCGCCGTCAAACGAGTCCCAGAAGTCATTGAAAAAGCCCTTTATCGCGCCAATTTAACAGTTGACCAAATAGATTGGTTAATATTACATCAAGCTAACCAAAGAATACTTGATGCTGTGGCGCAACGGTTGAAATTTCCCCCCGAAAAAGTGATCAGTAACCTGGCTAATTATGGCAACACCTCTGCCGCTTCCATTGCGATCGCCTTGGATGAAGCAGTCAGATCAGGCAAAATTAAACCAGGTGATATAGTCGCAACCGCTGGTTTTGGTGCTGGTTTAACTTGGGGTGCAGCAATCTTTCAATGGGGTAAATAAGCTATAATTCGCTACTCATCCCAGGAAAATTACTATGTCTTTCACTGTCCGGGATTTAGGAAAATTCCCAGCGCAACTCTCCCCAGAATATCAAGATTACCAAAATGACCAATGACCAATAACAAATAAAACAATGATAAAAACTGCATGGGTGTTTCCCGGACAAGGTTCACAAAAAATTGGGATGGGAGGAGATTTATTAAAATTTCTTCATGCCAAAAATAAATTTTTACAAGCCGAACAAATTTTAGGTTGGTCAGTTCTAGAAATTTGTCAAAGTCAAGAAGATAAACTTTCTCAGACCCTTTATACTCAGCCTTGTTTATACGTAGTTGAAAGTATTTTGGCTGAATTAATCCGGGAAAAAGGCCAGCAACCAAACTTAGTTGCTGGACATAGTTTAGGAGAATATGTTGCCCTGCAAGTCGCCGGAGTATTTGATTTTGAAACAGGTTTGAGCCTGGTAAAAAAACGGGCAGAATTAATGGATAGCGCTGCCGGAGGAATGATGGCGGCTTTCATGGGATTTGACGAAAAACAATTGATAGAATTAATCGAAAAAACCCCAGATTTAGTATTAGCAAATGATAACAGTTCTGCCCAAGTTGTAATTTCTGGAACACCGGAAGCAGTAGAAGCTGCGTTATCTCAAGTTAAAGCAAAACGGGCAGTTAAATTAAATGTTTCCGGTGCTTTTCACTCCCCTTTAATGGCACCAGCCGCAGCAGAATTTCAGAAAGTTTTAGATGCTGTTACTTTCAGCGATGCTCAAGTTCCAGTAATGTCAAATGTTGACCCGACACCAGAAACAAAAGCAACTGTTTTAAAACAACGTCTTTCCCAACAAATGACAGGTTCAGTGCGTTGGCGAGAAATTTGTTTAGCCTTACCCGAAACAGGTGTAGAAAAAGTAGTAGAAATTGGCCCCGGAAAAGTTCTCACAGTTTTAATTAAACGCACCTGCCCTAATTTAAACTTAGAAAATATCAGTAGCGCCGCTGATTTACCTACCTAACAACATTAAATTTCTCCCCTGCTTCCCTGCTCCCTTAAAATTAAGACGTTATGCCCAAAAACCGGGAACCTTTGATTAGTTTAATGCTTTACCACGCCTTTAAATGGTCAGTGGTTAGCCCCATGTTACACTTCTATTTTCGGGGGAAGATTTATGGTGCGGAACAAGTGCCAAAAGAAGGGCCATTGTTAGTGGTAAGTAATCATGCGAGTAATTTTGACCCGCCAATTGTTTCGTCTTCTGTGCGCCGTCCGGTAGCTTTTATGGCAAAAGAAGAGTTGTTTGATGTGCCAGTTTTAGGTCAAGCAATTCGATTATATGGGGCTTATCCGGTGAATCGTTTGTCAGCCGATCGCAGCGCCATTCGTTCCGCATTACAATATCTAGAACAGGGATGGGCGACAGGTGTATTTTTGCAGGGTACTCGCACTCCCGATGGTAAGATTACCGAACCAAAATTGGGTGCAGCAATGATTGCAGCTAAAGCAAAAGCACCCATCTTACCTGTCAGTTTGTGGGGCACAGAAAAAATCGAGCAAAAAGGTGCAAAAATCCCGCAAATTGTCCCCGTTACAGTGCGGATAGGCGAATTAATTGAGCCTCCCAGTTCTAGCAATAAAGATGAATTGCTAGCTGTAACGCAAAAATGCGCTACCGTCATTAATGGATTACATGATTTAGGCCGCTAAATTATTGCAAGGAAGAAAAGGGAAAGGGTAAAGGGTAAAGGGTAAAGCTGAGCAAATTTCCCCATCTCCCCACCTCCTCATCCTAAGTCTGTAATCAGAGAGAGTTTTCTTTGGGGAATAGCAAGTTAGAATAAGCCATAATAAACTTTACCGAAAAACGTGATGATGAGCCCCTAGCTTTAGATATGGGGATGAAACGCACCTGGCGGTTTTAACCGCAGTCCAAGTTAAATCTGGTTTTTAACTTTAATGTATAATGGGTTCAAGTGTTAATTAATAAGTCAATGTCCAGCAA
>JBAVZX010000728.1:0-3930 GCA_049589015.1 Phormidium sp.
GGCATATCATCCCAAGCTTCCCAAGAAGCATTTTTTAATAGGCGCTTAAGAGGTTGTTTACTCCGAGCGAACCGATCCGGGAAAATTTGATAAAAAACAGCGTGTTTAACCCAATCTGGTGTATGAATCTGCATAGTTAACCTGCTAGTTCTCTATTTTAAATTACAGCTATTTGCTACTGTCTGATTCTTTCTTTTGATAGAAAAGTTTTATAATTCATCGATTTCAAGTGATTGACTGGATCGATCGCTAGTGATTAAATAAGAGTAAGTATAGAATAATACAATCAATGGTTAACGTTTTAAATCAGGGTGACGATGAGTTAGTGCCGCTAGATTATAGCGATTTATTGCAAAAAATTTCCCAAGTATTAGGAAGTAAAAATATATTTAAATTGTCGGAAAATGGCGATCGCTTACTGATCGACATTGACGAAGTAGCGAGTCAAGTCGCAACTTTGCAAGTTGCCAATCCGCTAGCATCGCCTAATGGAGTTCGTGCCGCAACTATTAATTTTTCTCCGGGATTTCAAGGGATTTTCCCCGATAAAATTCGCGAAATTAGAGATATTTTACAACAAAAATTAGCATCTAATTTAAGACCAAATCAATCGATCGAGGAATTTGTCAATAGTTTGGTTTCTCCTTTACAATCTTTTCAGGGAAATGTAGGTAAGTTGGGTTTTACTTATACTTTTAACCAACCTTCTCCTAATTTACAAAAGCAAAAACTTTGTCTTTCTAGCAACCTTCCAGGGAGTGCTTCCCTGCTAAAATTTCACAAATTAACGATTAAGGTACGGGAGATCGATCGCTTTCCCGAATATTTGCAAGAAGGATTGGTAAATCATATCGACGATCTAGTTACTTTTGACAGCGAAACTGACAGAGAAGAACTACAAGATAGGATTCGAGATCAGATTGCCGAAGAAACTTCTGACTTTAACCGTTTGCAGCGAGTTGTAGACACAGAAACACTGGGAAAACTGAAAAAAGAAGCGAAAATTAGGTATTTAGAATACCTTCGAGATCAGATTGATAATCAAGATCATGTTGGGTTTATTTATCTGCGAGATTTGATTCGTCGTCTCCGATTAATTGAAGATTTTATTAACCAAGAAAGACCGGATGATTATTATGAGGTAAACTATGGAGGAGCGAGGATTAATTATAAAGATTTGTTTTCGCGATCGGAAGTATTAGACTCCCTTCCCATCATTCCCATTGTCAGCGGAAACTTAGGAGAAAGTACCGATAAAAACGCCGGAGAACGTCAATTTATTTTCGGTTTCAAAATGAAGTTTGGTAATCCAGTCCAAGCACTCGACGGCAAAGAAGTATTTGATTACAATCTTAATCTCCTCAATCCCAATAGTCAAGAACATCAACAGGAACTTCAAACAAATCCCAACTTCGGCATAAAAATCTTAAAACTCGCACTTTTGTACTTTTTTATATTTGCTTCCCGCAGCAATCCCGAAGCACCAAATTACAACCCTTATACTGATTTAGAGTACGATCCGATCGCCAGCTTTGATGCCAGAGTTATGCCTATATTACGCGGTTCTGATGAACCAGCAAAACAGAATATTTTGCGACTTATTATCAGCGGATTAACTCAATATAATGCCAAAGTAAAAATCAACGTACTTCGTGATTTTCTGAAAAACTTTATTAAGCATCAAACGATTTTGCCAACTCGAAATTATCCGATTCAGATTAATGTGAGAAGAGGTATCCTCGAAACTGACGAAAATCAGATTTTATATGGCATTTTCTTTAAAGAAGTTGTCAGGAAAAATCCCAAAGAATGTTTGAGATATATTTCGATCGGCGAAGCACAGGTTGGCGAAAATGCCGTTTGTCAGCTACCTGCAAGTATTTCTATTGAAGATATCCGCTATTTTCCCACAGAAGAACGCCAACAATTTCAGATGGAATATGACATTACAGGTGTAAATACTTTGCCAGTAATGTGGGTTCCTGAAAGCTGCATGAATGCCTATCAAGAACATTTCATGCGAGACAAAAAGTTGTTACTGTTTCGCTACAATAACCGACGATTAGATCCGAAAAAATTTGATTCTACCCAAGGTTTTATTTATCGCTTTACTGTCTCTTTGCTAGCGTATATTGTTCTGAAAATTTTGCTAGATGCTGCAAGTAAAAGATTGTTTATTCCGATGGTAAGATTGCATGAAGGCGATCACCGAAATCCCGCACCTTCGGAAAAGTTTATGGCGCATCTTTCTAAAGTATTGTGTCATTTATTGAACGAGAAACACCGTTGTAGTTCTCAAGGTTTCCGGGTGCGAGATCCGAAATCTTTCAAAGCGAAAAACGGACTTAGTTCTTTATATTCGGTATTACCGAGAAAGTTCCGCTTCCACAATAGCGCCGATACTCCAACTTTGGATAAACTAGCGATTATTGTAGTTTCTAGTTTGGAAACTGACGCGAAAACAGGGAACAGAAACCGCAAAAATAGAATATCTAATTTGGTAGGAGAAGCGATCGCCATTACCTACCAAAAAAATGATAACTCTATTCGCTTACATATCATCAAAACTTTTTCTGATAACTACAGTTATCAGCGTTTGTATGAAGATCCGCCGATTCTCCTCGACACAGTAAATAATCTTTATCAGCAAGGATACCGAGATTTTTTGTATGTTGCACAAGCACCTTTTACTAGTAATTTGAATATTACTCAAACTGAAGATGACGATCGCCTATATTTCATGTCACCCAAACTAATAAATAACTTGAAAGGGAACCGCGACGACATCAAAATTTATCCGGTATTTTTCGATAAATACTATGTCCGCAAAGCGAAAGATTTGAAAGCTGCTTCTTTATATATTCAAGATACAAATCAACTGTTGAATGTCGCACAAGATTCGGCGCAGCAAGCGATCGTCTTTTTCAATTTGTTTAATGGGATTAGTGTAGGTAATGAGGAAGAACGCTTTTACAATGGCGTGATTTCCTACTCTACCCTAATCAACATTTACCCCGGAATCTTAGATGACAAATACATCAGACAAGCTTTAATTGACGATGATAGTAACCGGAAAAATGAAATCCTCCAATATCTGACACTATTTCATTTTTCCCGATTTGAAAAAACCAGCGATATTAGTTTAAAACTCGATCCTTATGAAAACATCATGGGTGAAGAATCATTTAATAAATTGTCTGTGTTTAATCATATTAGAGGCGATGTTGATTTTAATTCCTTGGCATTTTTGACCGAAGTTAGGAGAGTTTTAAATGTATAAAATAAACTCTTTATAATGAACCGCAGAGGACGCAGAGGACGCAGAGGAAAGAGGGAGGTATATAGCTAGTCTAAATTGTAAAAACTACTTCTTCTTTTCTTTCTTCGTGTCCTTCGTGTCTAAGTGCTACGCACCGCTACGCGAAAGTGGTTCAAAAAAAATCTTTTTCACAAAGCATTTAGATTGGTTATAACAGGAGTAAAAAATGATTGCGGAAGATTTGGGTCGATTGTTTGAGGTTGGATTTAATATTGGGATTCTTGCTTATATCGAACAGCACAAAATTAAGCATAACTTTGGTGATTTGTATCAGCAGGATTTGCAGCATTTTCAATTTCCCAAAATGCTGAAACGGATAGTTAGTGACGATCGCACAATCAGCGAAAAAGATATCCAAAGAATTGAAAAGTGGTGTTTGTATTTATTACAGAAAGGTTTTCTCTCTGGATTGAATTTCTTTGGCGAGTACCTTAAATCTACTGGATGGATCGATCGCCAAAAATCAAACCTCGAAATCTTGTACTATCAATGCAGTTTCGGCGATGCTAACAGCATCAAAACCTATCCGAAAAGTGAAGAACAAGAATATATCGATTTATTATCGCAGTTTCAGAAACCCGGTTTTTCCGAAAAACCGGGTTTCTGGACTC
>JBAVZX010000729.1:0-5234 GCA_049589015.1 Phormidium sp.
ATTCTATCTCGTTTGTCGAAGAATCAAATATACTGCGAAAACTTCGCAAACTTGAACTATTTTGGCTTTCATTAATTCGCAAGATAGTAGACCACATTGCAAAACTAATTTCCTGCAATTTATTCATCTGGCGCAACGCAATATTCTTATCATTTGGTAATTCATTGATTAAGTAGATAGAACTAGGAGGCAATAAATACCAACTTGCGGGTACGACCTCTAGTAGCCACCAGTCAAATAATTCACGTCGTCCGTAGGAACCTGGAAATATGGCATACCCCTCTAGGCAGTCGTCTAAAATATCCAATAACGCCTCTAAAGATTGATTATAATCTAGTGTTTTAATCGCACTACTATAAACATCTAAAGCTTCAAACAATACTTGAAAGCTTACTATTTTTTGATTCTCCGTAAAAAGACGAACGACATCTACTATAGCGGTTGCTTCTTTTTCTTTCTCTCTAGCAACCTGAGCAAATGGCATTTTAGAACTAACCATTTCCTGAAGAGTTTTTACTAACCAAACTGCTATTTGATTAATAGTTTCCTCTGGAATTAAGGTATTAGGTTGATAATATTTAACTGTAGGTTCTACAACACAAGCTAGTATCAACGCCATCCAAACATACCGAAGGTGGCTTAATGTTTGGTTATTCCCCTGAAACAATTCTAAGATTTCATCTAAAGCATCTTGAAGCGAAGTTACACCCTCTGCATCTGATTCATAGAGTTCTTCATACTGTTGATGCCATGCCTTACTTAACGCGCCTTTGAGAGAGTCAGGCAAGTTGTACAGCAAGAAAAAGCTTTTTTCTTTATAATTACTCCATTCAAGGGTCATAACTAAATTTATGCCTCTCTTAAGATTCGGGCGGATAAGGATAGTCCCAGAAAAGTTTTATCTTTATATGCGGGAACTTTTCCTCAAATTGTCTCAAAACACTATTACAACTTTCACATGGTTGAAACTCAGTGTAAAGGTATAGATTTCCCTCTATTTGAAGATCGTAAAACATCTCAAGGGTAGCAGCAATTTCAGACAAAACTTTGTATTCAGCATCAGTGTCCATCAAGCGCTGAGTACGAGAGTCAGTAGCTGGTTCAAATTGCCCTCCTTCAAACTTGGGTTTGGGTATATCAGGAATTGGGCTTTTCCTACCACCTCTAGAAGTTGCTCCAGCACAAAACGCTATATTTCCAACGAGGTATAACTCAGCGATCGCAACATTGCCTTTACCAATGGGTTTTCTAAGGTATTGCTCTCGAATCAAGGCAGCGCTGGCTTGTAAGTCCTCCTTTCTCAGAATTCCGACTCCTCAGAATAACTTCTCTCATTGTCATATATCAGAATGTCAAAGAGCTACAACATTATTAATTTTACAGCCATAGTTAGAAGATAGTGGCTTGGCAGAAAACAGTAATTTGACTAAATTAAAAAAAATGACTTTCGGACGCTTTTCTTCATCAGGGAAATGACAGCGAACAGCATCACGAACCATTTCTCGCAAAGTTTCTAAATCATCAGCTTGGGTGAAAATTGATTCGCCTAAAGCTTTGGCATTGTATCCAACCTCTAGGTCATCTTCTACTAAAAATACAATTTCAGTCATAGTGGGATTATTAGATCGATCGCTCTTTAATCATAACTAACTCACGCAAAACTTACCCAAAATAATTACAAAACGTTCCTTAAATCTATCTACCAAAAGAGGTAATTTAAATAATAACTTGCGACAAAAGAATCTCCTTCTAGAGAACGGTTTACCCATGAGTCAGATCAAGTACAAATAAGATATTAAAACTCATGGAGTTGTATTCTATGAAACTGAATTATTTTACAAAAGTAGCACGGAAAGGTGAAATGGTGCGTTACACTGGCGTTAACGCACCCTACATATAGAGGCTTTGTCTAAGTCCTGTAAACATTAACCTCTGCAACGATCGCCTCTGCTGGTAAATCAATCGCATCAGGTTGTAAATAAAGTTCAATAGCTTCACGAATATTTTCTAAAGCTTCTTGTTGCGTTTCTCCTGCGGAAGTACAACCAGGTAATTCTGGACACCAAACCGCATAATCTCCTGTTTCTGGATCTGGTTCAATGATGACACGCCATTTCATTAGTTTGCTTCCTCAGTGCGATCGTACTCTCTTAAATTCCGATAAAGTAGATAGTAAATGCTACTCTAAACACTAACAATGCTGACTAACTATATTCGTGTTGCCATGCAAAAAGCAACTTATGAATTGCTAGAAGATGGTACTTTCTACGGCGAAATTCCTCAGTGCCCAGGTGTATTGGCAAATGCTACGACATTGGAAGCTTGTCGGGAAGAATTGCAAGATGTTTTGGAAGGATGGATTATTTTAGGATTGCGTTTGGGTCATAATTTGCCAGTAATAGATGATATTGACCTGAATAATACCAAAGAGGTTGCCTAATGCCAGTATTTGGGCCAATTAGTCGCCGGGATTTAATTTATTATTTACGACAAGCAGGGTTTGATGGGCCTTACCCTGGTGGCAAACATCAGTATATGGTAAAAGAAGAGTTAAAATTGACAATTCCTAACCCGCATAAGGGAGATATTAGCAGAGGTTTAGTAGCTAAGATTTTACGTCAAGCAAACATCAGTATAGATGAATGGGAATTACTCTAAATTGAATTGAAAGTGCGATCGCATCATTTTCAAACACTAACCTCTGCATAAACTTTAGGACTTTTTACTATTAAATGGTAGAAGACTTAAGTTTTGACATTAGAGCAGATATTCTTTTCCTTCTTCCATCTACTCTAATGCTCCATACTGCTCTGGGTAATTGTCCAATTGGAGCAGTCAAAGTGAATGTGAGTTCTTCATAAGGCTTCCAATTACCTTTAACACGCCATCCAACGCGCTCTCCAAAATTTTTCCAATTTTTATTATCTAGATTAGGATTCCCACCCACGCTCTGCCAAATTTGATTTATAACACTAAATCCAAAGAGTCCGTTGCTATATTTTACCCATAATTGATCTATAGTGTGTAAGTCTACAGATGGAAAACTTAACAGGTCTTTATCTCTGAGATAGCGTTCTTTTTCACGACCAGCTATTTTGAGCATGACAATCCAAGTTTCCTGATCAGCTTCTTTCCATTTTCCAGTTGCCAACAAATCTCGTAATTTTGTGTAATCTATACCTACTTCTGAACTTAAGTTATCAGGTTGCGGAGCATTCCCTTTTTCTAGTTCTTTAATGCGCTGGGATACCTCTTGATATTCATTTGTTTTTCCTTGTTTCAGGTATAAATTTGCAGCTTCTTGAAAATCCTCAATAGCTTCCTGATTCTTTCCAAGCCTACAGTAAGCAATACCACGAAATTTGTAAGCTTCAGTATTATCAGGATTAATGCAAATTACCTTATTGAAACACTCTATTGCTTCTCTGTACTTGCCTCGCTGTCCATTCTCTAGCCCTTGCTTGTAATAAATGTTGCTTTTTAGGTCTTGAAGTACTTCCTGAGCAGATTGATAGCGATCTTGCACAGAATCTTGAATCAATTTATCTAAAACTTGCTCCAATTGATTGCTGATATTATTAGTACTTGGTAAATACTTTTTCCATAACCAACTACGGTTTAGAGCATCATAGAGGTTATCATAAATGTCTGGCAAACAATTAGTCAACAACCTAATACAAGTTACACCCAAACTATATAAATCACTAGCCGGAAAAACTTGACCCCGCATTTGTTCCATTGGCGCATATCCAGAAGTACCAACCATCGTCCCAACTTTAGTTAAAATCGTTCCCGTCGCCTGTTTAGAAACCCCAAAATCAATTAACATTAACTTGCCATCTTGACGACGCATAATATTTTCCGGTTTAATATCTCGGTGAATTACGCCTCGTTCATGAACAAACTGCAAAACAGGTAACAATTCCTGCAATAATTGGGTAATCTTTTCCTCGCTAAAAGCTCCTTGTTGATGCAACTCTTGTAATAAATTTTGCCCTTGAATAAACTCTTGTACCAAATACAAACGTTTATTATCTTCAAAATAAGCAATTAATCTGGGAATTTGGGGATGTTCGCCTAAATCAAATAATCGCTTTGCTTCTTGTTTAAACAGTTCCGTTGCTTTTTCTAGTGCTGCTGTTCCTTCAACTTGGGGTACAAATTGTTTAATTACACAAGCATCATTCATTTTATGAGTGTCGATCGCCTCATAAGTCCTTCCAAATCCCCCTTCACCCAAAAGTTGCAGCACCCGAAAGCGATTTTTAAATAAAGAATTGAGAGATTGAGAACCGCAACTTTGGCAAAACTTATTACTATCAGGATTGAACGGATTCGAGCAACTGGGATTAGAACAGTAAAGCATATTTAAGAATTAATTGATTGTGTCTTAAACTTAGTTTTCCCATAATTGATCGGAAATCTCAATCATTATGTAAACGAATGACTTTCGGACGCTTTTTTTCATCAGGAAAATGACAGCGAACAGCATCACGAACCATTTCTCGTAAAGTTTCTAAATTATCAGCTTGAGTGAAAATTGATTCGCCTAAAGCTTTAGCATTGTACCCGCCGTCTGGATCATCTTCTACTAAAAATACAATTTCAGTCATAGTGGGATTATTCGATCGATCGCAATTTAATAATAACAAAAAATGGTTACAGTGCTGTGTGCGTATCGCTCCCCAAAACCCAGCCATGCTAAACTAAAAACAGTGAATTGATAATCACCATGAATCCTTCACCAACAACTGACTTACTCAAATCCGCAGACTACACCACTAGATATAAACAACTAATAGAACAGTTGCGTAGTTTCTTAGGCGGCTCAATGGAAAATGTTAACCTTTGGCTAAACTCCCCACATCCTTATTTAGAAAATCGTACACCCCAATCTTTCATCGATGAAGGCAAGATTGAGGTTGTCGAATATCTTGCTTGGGCAATGGAAACAGGACAACCTTGGTAAGGATAATTGTGCTGATAGACCATGAAATTTATATCCCTGGTAAATTCATTTCCTAAGCTTTAGAAACAAATTTCACCTTTATCAAGTTTTTCCTTTAGTTTGGCTTTAACTGCTGAAGTCGAGTTTAGATCTGATATCAAATCGTCTAAATCTTTATAAGGTTTCTTATCCCTACGTAGAATTAGCATATCGATAGTTGTTTTCTTCATACCTGAACCTTTAAAGGCAGTAATCAAAGCATTTTTGTAAGCTTTATTTATATTAA
>JBAVZX010000730.1:0-4088 GCA_049589015.1 Phormidium sp.
CGTTGATATCTCGGTCATGCAAAGTCCCACATTTAGGACATTGCCAACTGCGGATATCTAATGAGATCTCGCTAATTTGATGCAAACAGTGATGGCAAGTTTTGGAACTAGGGAAAAACCTATCAACGTAGACCCAATGGTAAGTTTACGCACTGCCGGAGGAAGTAGGGGCAATTGGCACCGCCTTAGAGGTTCGCCTCTTAAAGAATCGAGCTTGTCTTCAGACCTGAGAGTGTCAATACTATATAAAATTTACACAAGTCTACAAACTATAAATCGTCAGCATTTAGCAATTCTCCCAACTTGACAAAACTAACTCCTTCCAGGAACCGACTGAAGTTAACTGATTGGCTCAACTTTAGCTAGCTTCTAGAGTGCCAGTCCAGTAGAAGTATTTGACAAAATTAACTAAATGTGGATTGTTGTACAGACCTTGGCGGGGCGAAGCATTCGGGCAGAAAATCTTAGGTTTTGCACAATAAATTGTCGCCCGAATGCTTTGCCCCTACTTCACTTATGTTGGTTTTTCTGTCAAGAGTTTTTACTGGACTGGCGCTCTAGATATTAGCCGCTATATTATACTCTATTTTCTCCATTATTCAGACAATAATAAAGTTGAAATTCTCGAAGGTTCTTTTAGCACAAAAAATGGCATAATGTTTAGTCAGAATGCTGCTGAAGTAGATGGCATTTCAGTAGCGTCCAAGCAAAAATTAACAACCACCTTTTTCCCGATAACTGATTAATAAAACTAATATAACTATTTTCTATCTTAGAGAGTGAATATACGATGATTATTGTAGATTACTAATTTAGTAATATTAAAGTTTCATACAAAAAAATAATAATTGAATAAAAAGTATTTCCCCAAAAAACAAAATCTGCAATATTGATTGTATACACATCAGAAAAAAGTAAAATGGCAACAACATTTTTGACAGTTATTAAGGGACAGCATCAAAGTTTAAATAACAATGGCGAAGATGTTATTCAAGGACTAACAAAAAAGCCGAAAACATTGCCAGCAAAATATTTTTATGACCATCAAGGTTCTCAACTATTTGAACAAATATGTGAGTTGCCAGAATATTATCCGACGCGAACAGAAGCATCAATTTTGCGCCAATATTCTGATGAAATTGCTCAGATAACAGGTGCTTGTGAGTTGGTAGAATTAGGTAGCGGTAGTTCTACAAAAACTCGCCTGTTGTTAAATGCTTATCAAGCCCTAAATTATTCCTGTAAATATGTGCCGATCGATGTCAGTGAAAGCATTCTCAAAGATAGTGCCATTCAATTACAAGAGGAATATCCAGCTTTACAGATTAAAGCGTTAGTAGGCACTTATGAACAAGCCCTCGCCCAATTAAAACCCACATCTTTGCCAGCACGAATGATTTTTTTCTTGGGGAGTTCGATCGGGAATTTTACGCCGCAGGAATCCGATATTTTCTTAGATGAAATTAGGGATGTACTCGATCCAGGAGATTACTTTTTGCTGGGCATTGACTTGCAAAAACCAATCGAAATTTTAGAAGCAGCTTATAACGACTCTCAAGGAGTAACAGCTGCTTTTAATTTAAATATGCTTGAGCATTTAAACTGGCGTTTTCAAGGCAATTTTGACACCAGCTTATTCACTCATAAAGCCATTTATAATCAAAAAGAAAATCAAATTGAAATGTATTTACATTGCCAAAAAAGCGATGTTGTGCATTTAGAAAGTCTAGATTTGAAAGTTACCTGGGAAACAGGGGAAAGTATCCTGACAGAAATTTCTCGGAAGTTTGACTTAGAGACTGTGCAACAACAACTAGATGCTAAAGGATTAAAGACTCTAAAAGTATTTACTGATCCACAAAAATGGTTTGGTTTAATCCTTTGTCAAGCAGCAAAATGAGTTATTTGCGATCGCTCAGTCTAAGATCAATTCTCTAAATATTTTGCTACACATTCATCTCTGTGTTCCCCTGTCAACCATCTGTAGCAAACTTAACAAGAAACAATATGACTCGGTATCCTCACCCATTGAAAAAATAAAAATTGTCAGCATGAATACTCTGAAAATTCAACCACCAATCCAACTAAACACTTGCAGCAGAGAAGCCATCTTCAGTTACTTTCAAAATGCTTGGCAACAGGAAGATTTACTGATGAAAAGCATAGTTGGAGAAGAAACATTTTATATCAATCCAGATTCTTTAAGAAATCCCTTAATTTTTTACTTAGGTCATTCGGCGGGTTTTTACATCAACAAATTAATGATGGTAAATTTGTTGGAAAAAAGCTTTAACCCAGATTACGAATTGATATTTGGAGTTGGAGTTGATCCGCAAACTCCTGACGAACTGAATGCCGCAATTTCTCATATTCAATGGCCTAGTTTAGCAGAGGTTTGGGAATATCGGAATCAAGCTTATGAACTTGTTTCAGAAGTGATTAAAAACACGCCGCTTAATCTGCCAATTCATCAAAATCATCCCCTTTGGGCGTTGATCATGGGAATTGAACATCAGCGGATTCATTTTGAAACTTCTTCCATGCTAATTCGACAACTTCCTGTAGAGAAAGTTAAACGTCCTGAAAATTGGCAATATGCACCTTTTAATGGCGAAATTTCCCATAATGAAATGATCGAAGTTTCTGGTGGGTTAGTTAAACTTGGTAAACCAGAAGATTTCCCGCTTTATGGTTGGGATTGCGATCATGGTTATCGACAAGTTAATGTCGAACCATTTGCTGCCAGTAAATATATGATAACCAATGCAGAATTTCAGGAATTTGTTAATGCTGGTGGCTACGATAAACAAGTTTACTGGAATGAAGAATCTTGGGCTTGGAAAACTGAATATAACGTCAACCATCCCAAATTTTGGATATCTAACAATGGTAGTTACAAATATAGAGCAATGTTCGATGAAATTGAACTACCTTTAGATTGGCCTGTGGAAGTAAATCATTATGAAGCAATGGCTTACTGTCGCTGGAAAGGTGAAAAAATTCGCTTAATGAGTGAAGCGGAATGGCATTTAGCAACTTATGGATCTGATGCTAATGGAAAAAGTGCAGGATTGGATAGAATAAATGATTTCAATCTCAATTTAAAGTTTGGTTCACCTAATCCAGTCGGTATATTGAAAGAAGCCGAAAGTCCTTCTGGATTGTACGATTTGCGTGGCAATGTTTGGGAATGGTTGAATGATGATTTTAACCCATTGCCAGGATTTAAAACCCATTTTCTTTATGAAGACAATTCAGCACTATTTTTTGATAGCCAACATAAGATGATGTTGGGTGGTGCTTGGGCGACAAATGGAACAGAAGCGTTAAAGTTTTATCGCAATTGGTTCCGTCCCCATTTCTATCAACACGCTGGTTTTAGAGTAGTTCAAAACTAGCAAAGTTAGTGATAGACAGGCAAAATGCTTGTCTATCATTCTCTCGACGATCGACAAAAATTAAATATTATTTATCTGCTTACTATTACTTTACTCGTGGTATGATTAGTTACACGAAATAATCACTGGAAAGGGACAGAAGTCTTAAAGAATTATTAAGATATTACCACTATTGGTTCTGTCTCCATTTTGAGTAAGTACGTGGGATAGAGCAGGAGAAAAGCTAAATCATGGAACAATTTTGGGATACGCTAAAAAATATCGATTATTCAGGCATCCCGATCGGAAAAATCCTTTTAGTTATTGTCATCTTGACGATAACACAGGTATTAAGAAGATTTGTGACTGCCGCGATTATTAAACGCATTGAGGTTTTAACTGCTAAAACTGAAAGTACACTTGATGATGAATTAATTGCGATTCTCAAACCAGCATTAAGTTGGTTAATTCTGATTGGTGGACTGTGGATAGTCAAGGAGGTTTTGGCAGCAAATATTGGGCTTCAATTAAGTGAAACCATCACTAGAGTTCTCAACTTAATAGTTTTTTTCATAGTTGCTTATGTTATTTATCGCAGTGCTTCAATCTTCGGGCAGCTAATCGCTAATGTGATGCTGCATACTGAAACTGAACTCGATGAATTACTCAGACCTTTGATGCCGAAAATTTTTCAATCGGCAGCAATTATCG
>JBAVZX010000731.1:0-2972 GCA_049589015.1 Phormidium sp.
GGTGTTGGTCATGCTTTGGATGCGGCTGCGGTAATTACCGAGAAGGGAACGCTGAATGGGGCGACGCAAGCTTTAGGTAAATTACAGGAGGTGTACCGCAGTTTAGATGAGGCGGAAAAGATCGCACCTGAAGATCCAGAGTTTAATTTGCTCAAAGGTTGGTTAGATTTACTAATTTCCGTAAATTTACCTTTTGCTAATCCTGAATTGGCAATTAAACGTTTGGAAAAAGCGGCTCCTAGTTATTTAGCTTATCGCGGAATTGCGGTGGGTAGTCGGGATTTGAAACAATATGACCAAGCGCAGCAATATGTCGATCGCGCTTTGCAAGAAACTCCAAACAATCCAGAGTTACACTATTTAAAGGCACAAATTTTAGTTAATGCTAAGCAAGACCAAGAAGCGCAAAAACATTTTCAGTTAGCTTTGGCTAACTCGGAACAATTACCTAAAGAAATGGTGGCGCAAATTGTCCGCGAACAATGCAAAAGTCAAAATACGATCGATCGCAGTGAACAAAACAAACGCAATTGTAGCGCAATGAGAAATCAGGTCAGAGCAATAGCAGGAAAATGGGGGCCTAGTTTGAGTCAATTACCTAAATTAGATTAGTTGAGATTGAAAAAATGCAAATAGAATTTCGGGAGTTTGATCCCTTTGATTTATGGATTTGGTTACAGTTACCTACTGTTCCTAGTCCCAGAGAAAAACAGTATATTGAAGAGATTTTTGATTCCTGGTTTTTGTTGGGAAAATTGGGAGGTTTTAATGCCGAAAATCTGCAAGTTCAAGATACTGGTATAGATATCAGTTACATGGATTATGACCAAGATCCCTCTGATGATAGTTTCATGGCTTTGATGCACAATATGAGTGAGGTAGAATATCAGGGAACTTGGGCGCGTTGCTGGTTTGATTTGGGAACTAGTGATGCGATCGCACTTGATGTTTTAATCAATGCTCTGCAACAATTGAGTAAGGAGTATGTAACCATTGAACAATTAATTGTTGGTGGCGAAAATACTGATTGGCCTGTCACGAGGCAACGGGAAGCTAGTGTTTACGATAACTAACTAAATTTATGCTCAGAGAGAATGAAATTCGAGTTTTAGCTTTGGGGAGAAATTGAAAAGTTTAGATCGGGAAAATTAAAATTGGTTCCCGAAGGATTTTCAGCTTATTTATGAGATGGATTTTAGGATAATAAATGATTCACCAAGTAAAAAAACTATTAGGGATTGAGCCCAAGTCTACTAAGACAAATCTGTTTTCTGTAAATTGGGTAATTCCGGGTAAATTGGCAATTGGTAAATTACCTCAATCAGGTGACAGTGAACAACTTATTAAAGCCAATATTAGAACGGTACTTTCCCTTTGTTCTGAACAAGAAGGAGTTTTACCAGACGAAATTACCAAAAATTTTCAATGCTTCCGTCTGGTTTTACCAGATCGACATTACAACACCAAAATGACAGCAGAAGAGTTAGCAGAAGCAGTGAATATTGTTCACCAAAATATCCAAAATAATACCCCGATTTTTGTTCATTGCTTGGCAGGAATTGAGCGTTCCCCAACAGTTTGTATTGCCTATCTATGTAAGTACCACAAAATGGAACTTTGGGAAGCAGCTAATTGGGTAAAACAAGTACATTCTAGCTCACTTCCTAATGATTCAGGATTACGGGCTATTCGGGAATTACTTCAGCAAAAATAGCAGTTTCAGGTAAGCCTTATCCTTGCCAAAGTACAAGGTTAACCTGAATAAATTTTGCATTTGAGGAGAAGTGTTTACAAAAAAATTTTTTTCCTAATTCACCTTAATTCAAAACTGCTGAATTTGGCTAACCAAAAAAATGAATTTAAGCTTCTCCAGGGATTTCTGCTGCTAAATTTTCATTGATAAATTTTTCCACTACTTGTTGTAATTGATGAGCATCAAACGGTTTAGTTAAATATTCCGTAGCACCCGCTAAACGTCCTTGTACTTTATCGAAAAGTTTGTCTCTTGCCGTCACCATAATTATTGGTAAATCCCGAAATTGCGGTAAATTACGTACTGTTCGACAAAATTCTAAACCATCGATTCCCGGCATTGAGACATCCAGTAATAATACGGAAATTTTTTCATGGTAAATCAGTGCTAAAGCATCAACCGCATTACCAGCTACTATTACCCGATAATCTCGCCCTAAAGCTCTTTTAATCATTTCTTGCATGACGACGCTATCATCCACCGTCAGCACTGTTGAAATATGACCTAAATTTGAAGACATACCCTCTATCTCCCGTCTTCGAGTTGATGGTTCTACCACAACTTTAACTGGTTTCCCAAGCCAACCTTAGCATTATTTTATATATAATTGTAGTTGATTATTTAAGCAGACTACAGTAGCGATAATTAAGTGAAAGATAAGTATAAATTTTTGTGAATTCAACTAAAGAAAGATTAAATTTAATTTAAATTAATAGCGAGACTTATTAAAATAATTTTAAGAAGTAAACGATGTTAGTAGGTTTCTTGATGGGCATACTAATGAATAAGGATATTTGGTTAATTTGAGCAAAGGACAAAAAGTCCAAATCGGAAGATTAGCTAAAGTTTCACCCTAGAACTAGCAGTAGAGTGCGGCAGAACAAATCATTTTAAAAATATGTCTGAATTAAAAGCTTTGGAGAACCTTGTGTAAAAGAAATATAAAAAAATGCACTCAGGGAATCACCCAGGTAAGTAAAAATAAAAACTCTTTAACGGGACTTCATAAAACTCTTACCATAGCCAACAGAGAATATGTTAATTTTTATACATTAAGGGGGCGGAAAAGATGAAAGCATTGTCGGGGAGTCAGACAGCACTGAGACTCTATCATTTGAGCCAGTGTGAAACTGATAACAATTCTGAGGCTGATTTCGACGACCTGGCTAGTCTGGCAGCTTATATTTGCCAAACTCCAATTGCTGTGATTAGGTTGCTT
>JBAVZX010000732.1:0-4079 GCA_049589015.1 Phormidium sp.
TAAAAAGCGACCCTATGCCAACGGCACATAGTTACTCTTCTTTTGTTCTGCCTACACATTATTAACTATACAGCCCCATCTATGTTGTTTTACCTGCAATTGCTATTTTCGGAAGAAGATAGGCTAGCCAGATCGGTTTGATTTGATATATTTATATTTCTGGCGGCAGGTTATTTGTACAATAAGTCAGACTTATAGAAAGTGCTATGACAGAACTTCTATTGCTGACACAACTGGCACTAGATTATCCTTACCAGACAAAACTAGCATCCGTGTTTTCTCTATGATCAGCGAAATTGCAGTACTCAAAACCGATAACTTCCTACCTACGGCTCCCCAGAGCGTTTTTTTCGGGCTTCTTTCAAAGCTACTTCGCTACTTTGGCGATATAGCACCTTGCGGTTTTGCGCTAATTTGTAGCGATTGTCATTGGCTGGGACATTACTCATGTAATCCGAAGCCTTTTGCCACTTAGCAGCTATTTCTAACCACTGGGCCGGAGTTTTGGCCACTTGACCTGCGGCTACAGCTTGTTCTGCTAGCTTCACCGCAGTGCTAAAGGCATCTGTGGGTAGGGTTACAGTGGTTTGCTGAACGACTGGTTTAGCAGTGTTGGCTTTCGGATTAGGGGATGATATGTTGGGCAAGGTGGTTGCTGAAGAATCTGGCTTTTTCACCGTTGTTTGACTTCCTGGGTGACTGAAACGGTGATAAATGCCCCAGCCAACCAATGACACTGATAGGCTGAATAAAGCTCCGACGATTATGCCTCGCCTCCATTGTTGCCGAGAGCGTTCCACAGGAGTTAAAGAAGCTTTCAATGTGGGTTGCTTCCCCAAACTAAATTTTTGCTCGGATAACTTTTCGGCCAAGTGATCCCAGAAATGATGCTTGGGTAGTTTAATTTCTTCTACCCAGAGCAGCTGATTTTCTGGATCGCGGTTAATTTCTTCTACCCAGAGTAATTGCTGTTCTTGAATAATGCGACTATTAATTTTGGCCCGTCGGATATTTCGCGGGCTAATAATCGCTAATATTTCCTGGATTTGCGGCACTAAGGTGGATTTTTCCAGTTGCTCCGCCTTTTCAGCTTCACATAGGAGTTGTAATAAGTCATTTTCTCGCACGGCTCTAGTTCTGACTCCGGTATCAGCCAGTTTGTCATTAAGTAGTTGAATGATGGCCGCTACACTTCCGCTTCTTGCTTGTTTAGCAATGTTCTCTCTCGGATCTACCATTTTGGGATAAGCAATTGTTCGCTAGTTGATCCTACAGTTTTGTTAAATCTTTAGTTTAGAGTAGCAGTTGTACAGGTAGACGCAAATAAACTTAACTGAGATTTTTTTAAGTTTAAGGTTACTATTGACCTTGCTATTTGGCAAGGTTAACACAGAAATTACTCTCTATTCCGGCTAAATTGTGTTTAGCTCGGAAACAAACAAAGCTAATGGGAGAGCAACTCATGGGTAAAATTGTGGAAGTACTTCCCTCTGGGGCTGATTTAATTTCCCGAAGTCTCACCCTAGTCCAAGAAAAAATCACAGAAGCGATCGCTCAACGGGGAATTTGTACCATTGCCCTTTCCGGTGGCAGTACACCTAAAGCACTGTATGAAGCGATCGCATCTCAAAACCTGCCTTGGGACAAAATTCATGTATTTTGGGGCGACGAACGCTACGTCCCACCCGACCATCCCGACAGCAATCAAAAAATGGCGCGTCAAGCTTGGCTAGATCAAGTAAATATACCCATCTGCAATATTCACCCTATGCCCACCGCCGCAGGTAATCCCGCAGCGGACGCGCTGCAACACCAAAGCGAATTACAACAATTCTTTTCCGTATCAGCTGGGGAGTTGCCAATTTTTGATATTGTTTTATTAGGAATGGGAGATGATGGGCACACTGCTTCTTTGTTTCCCCATACAGAGGCGCTGCTAGTAAGCGATCGTTTAGTGACCGTAGGCAACAAAGACGGTCAGCCTCGCTTAACCTTTACAGTCCCTTTAATAAACAAGGCTCGTTATGTGGTATTTATTGTTGCTGGTGCCAATAAACAGGCTGCCCTAGCCCAGATTTTTGCCCCAGAAGCCGACGCTATGACCTATCCAGCCCGACTGATTCAACCTCAAGGACAACTTTGGTGGTTATTAGATGAATCATCTGCCAAAAATCTAGAGTTAGTTAGCTCAAATTAAGCCTCTCATCAAGATGTTAATCGCAGCATTTTTATCGCGATTAATTGTCGATCAACAAAGACAAATATGACGGCACTAAATTCTTTAGGTTGGCAAGATAATTTGAGATGTTTTCTACCTGATTTAGCAATGGCTTTTTTGAGTCCTGGGATTTGTTCTATTGGGTATAAATGTCAGTTATGAATACTAATTAGCTTTAGCTAGCTAATTTTGTTATTGTCAGTTTTCCTGAGAAATTGCCAATTAGTTTGTCAATCTTGCTGGGATTGACCCGACAAAATTAACTGCCTTTTATCCCCTGCCTTGATTGTGGTATCGTTGGGGTCTTACGGCACCTTTAGATCATTAATTAAGGTATTTAATGATAGAATAAAAATCTAAGTCTGGCTTGGACTGAAGTTACGCCTGTGGACAAGAAGGAGCCGACTCCCTTGGATGAAGCAGGAAAAGAACATCAACCTTATCTAAATAACTCTAGATAAGTTTGAGTAAGTTTCTTAGAGCAGGAACTGGTAGCACTTAAATTCCACCAAATCCCCTTGAAAATGACCTCTAGGTAGAAAATTTCATGATTGTTTGTCCAAACTGCAATCACCAAAATCCAGATGGCGCAGTACAATGCGAAGCCTGCTATACGCCGTTACCTGCGACTACTAGTTGCCCCAACTGCGGTGCGCCAGTACAAACAGATGCTAGTTTCTGTGGTCAGTGCGGCTTTAGTCTTCAGAATCAAGCTGAAGCCGAACCAGAAGCGGCAGCAGAACCAGAAGCGGCAGCAGAACCACAAACATCTGCTCCTGCTACAGTGGCAATGACACCCGCAGCGCCACCTGCAATCCCCGATTTGCCTGCACCTGATCCCTTGGTGCAACCTGATCCCTTAGTCGTCAGTTCTTCTGTACCCGATCCCGATGTAGAAAATTTGAGTGCGGCAGCAAATATACCCCCATCTCCACCACCTGCAACCCCAGAGATGACATCCGGCAACAGTGCCACACCAAATCAAGGAACCATTGCTCCGACTCGAATTCAGCAACAAAAAGCTCTGCTGAATCATGTCCAAACTAAAACCGATATTGAATTACCGCAAAATTTATCAATTATTCATTTGGGAAAACCTAATGAGCAAATTCCCCCAGATATCGACGTTTCTGGATTTCCCAATTCTGAGGTAGTTTCCAGAGTCCACGCAGATATTCGTGTCGAGGGAGATGCCTATTATATTGAAGATGTAGGAAGCTCTAACGGAACTTACATTAACCATACGCCTTTGCCAAAAGGTAATCGGCATCGATTGCGTCCTGGCGATCGCATTTCCCTGGGTAAGGGAGATCTTGTAACCTTCTTATTTCAGCTTTCCTAGTCGATTTGACCCAGAGTTGACACTACCAATGTGATTACACTAAACCTACTACATCCCCTTCAGTCGATTCCCATTCAAAGCTGGACTTTTGAAGAAGAATCGCTGATTCGGATAGGACGTGCCACCGATAATGATGTGATTCTTTATAGCGCCGTAGTCTCCCGTTACCATGTGGAACTGCGTCGTCATGGTTCGAGTTGGGAAGTAATAAATTTGGGTGCTAATGGCACATACTTAGAGGGGAAACGGATCGCTGAAGCACCAATCAGAGATGGAGCGATGATTCGTTTAGCTCGCTCTGGCCCCCAAATCCAAATCCATTTGGGAAGTTCTGGTACGAAAGATGGACAAAAGATGACTTCGCAAAAACCAGCATCAGGAGAATCGAAGCCAGAAAAGTCCAGAGATACTTTAATTTATCCCAAAGGCGAACAACAAAAAGAAGACCGCACCCAAATTGATTATTAGTTTGACACTCTCCCGTCAAGCTATCGCTGTGACGGGAGATTCTTGTTTCTT
>JBAVZX010000733.1:0-4065 GCA_049589015.1 Phormidium sp.
AGTGGGAGAGACAAAGATTTGCCAACCTAAACTTCTGGCTATTTTTTCGCATTCGTGGCGCAATCTTCCTTTCAGTTGTGATGCTGGAATTATTAGTTGTCCTTTAGCATTACGAATAATTGGTTTATCTGCTAGCGAACCGGAAGAACCCCCTGCACCAACAGATAACGCTGTGTCAATAATCGCTGTCAAGTTAATAGTTTTTACTTGATTGGAAGTGAAGTCTCGTAAATTAATCATAATTTACTCCCTGATTTCATGGTTGTTTGAGAGGGAGTTTCTTCCTTCTCTTGAATGAAGGGATAAAGGTCTACCAATTCTCGCCAAATTGTTTCATAAGTCATTTTTTCTAGATCGTTGTTTTTGTCTTCTTTTAAGGTCATCCAAGGAGCTAAATTACCTTGATTTGATGGATTTTTTGGCTGACACCAAGCATCTTCAAAATGAGTTGTCAGTAATTCTTGTTTGTCTTTTGCCAATCGGGTTCGGAAATAACGATAATTTAAGATAGCGGTGTGTTTACCTCGTTCTAGTAAACTACGGATTTGGTAAAGTTGCGATCGCGGAAACTGAGAATCTTTCAGCGCCTTAGCTGTATCTAACAAACCCTTAAGTTCGTACAATGTATAAGGTGCGCCATACAATTTTAATTTTGGTTGTTTTTCTGTTCCCTCTTTTGTTAATCCTTGGTTACGGAACTCGCCAATATTTGAAGAAATCATCGTTACTCCCTTCATTACGAGAAAGTCAACAGTTCCTCCGTAATAGCCACCTTTTTTCTTATCATCATCTTTCTTGTCCTTATCTCGTTTTTTTAATTCTTTAGCTCGTTTTTTAGCTGATTTGAGCAACTGAGACGTAAGTTTTTCTGCATAGTATATTGGTGTTTCTTCTGCTGTAATTAAGACACCGATCGACATACTAAGTTCAGATTGATCCGAACCAGTTGGCAGATTTACTTGATATCTGTGAATTGTATTTGGAATGTATTTTTCATTGTTACCATAACCTCGGCGACGCATTTCTTTTTCAAATTCTTCTCCGATAGTTTGCGCGATCGCCAATGCTTTATCTGCTGGCACAATTAGCAAAACATCATCCCCACCAATGGTAATAATTTCAAAGGGATGAATCCAAGTTCCGTTTCGGTTTTTATTATCTGGATCGGTGAGATTTTTGAGTTCGTGAGGTCTAAGATGTTCGGCTAATGCCTCATAAACAGCGCCTTCTGTTGCTTGAAAAACATCCTGGCTAAATTTCTTATATTGTTCTGGAGTTTGGATTTTTTGGATGTAGCCACCCATGTTGTTACCATCGGCATAAATATAAGCAATAAAGCCTTGAGGTTTGCTAGCATTACTAATTTCTCTGACTGATTTTGCTTCGTCAACTTGCCAACGTTTAATGTCTAGATCGCGAATGTTTTCATAGTATCGATGCGGATTTTTGTGTAAAAATTGTTTGAATTTGTTCACCCAACTATCAACAGCACCAGGTTGCCAATCAAGTTCGTACCAGCTTGGCAATTTCCCATCTTTAGCCAATTCACTAACTGCACGCTTGCGGCGTAAAGTTTCAGAAAACCAAGGATTTCCCGGTAAATCTTCAGGTGCTTTAAAAGTAGCAGAACGTCGATCGCCTGCATCTCTTCTCAAATAAGGATGAGTTTCAAAAATAGGCGGGTAACGGCGCAAAGGACGATCGTTTTTTAAATCATTTCCGTTGCGTCGTTGATTGAATAAAGAAGCGAGATCTCCTGCTAATTCATTAAAACTTTTTCGATTCTGGAAAAACTCTGGAATTTCTGCCTCATTTTTAGGACAACCGTAATAAGCTTTAACTAATGAATCTCCATATTTTATCCGATACGAATCAAGCCAAAAGGTTTCTTCAATGTTATCTTGAAGTAAGCCAAAGCGAATTTCTAACAGCTTAAAACTTTTACCGACAGCACAGGAATTTGCTGTTAAAGTTTCCTCTGTATAGCGTTTTTCGATCGCATTTGCCAAATCATCTACCAAAGCAGCTGGACAAAAAGCGAGGATATTTCCACCAGTAGAATAGATGACTAACTCAGGAATCAGTGCATTTGAAAGACTGGGAAAGTTTTCTGGTTTTTCTAACCAACTATTGCGTACTTGCTGACAATAATTTTTCGCTTGTTTACACTGAGGAAAATCATCTGATTCTTCGCATTTAAAAAATGCAGGTAAATCAACTAAGTTAATGCGATCGAGTAATCCCGAAGCACCGCGAATATCTGGAAGCTTAGAGGCTTCAAACACATATTGCTTAATCTTAGTCGCGCCACCGTAAACTAAACCAATTTTTGCATTCCAAAGAGTAGGAAATTTTTCGGTTAGTTGCTTTAATTCCTCTAAGCTATTAGGAAATTTTAGAGTTGCCAGTTGCTTAACTTGTTCAACAATTTTTCGCACTTCCTCCGGTACTTCTTTCCCTTTATCTTCCTGTACAGCTTGGCGGATTTGGTCTATACTCAGCTTCGGAGGTTCTTTGCTGTCACCCCAAGCTAAACACCAAGCGATCGCAATTATCACCGAATTTTTCTGCTCAATCATGTTCCCAAATTAATTAACTAAACTACAGGCAAATCAACTTTAAACACCTGGGAAATTGAAACTTCATGAGTATGCGTCGCCACCACCACCACACCTAAACGCGGATCGTAACAACCTACCCAAGCAGCGGGGTGACACTCATGCACTAAATACCCATACAACCAAATTGGTGCTTTTCCTTCAATTACAATTCCTTGACTAAAATCAATCCCTGCTGGCAATTTTAACCCTTTCAGATCGGCAGGTGTAATAATGCCATTTTCGTTGGTGATTTCCAGACGTAAATGTTGATATGGCAACCCTGATTGTGTTTGATGGGGAAAAACTTCTAGTTTTATGGCACTCATAATTATTGTTGTTGGTTGAACTATTGCTACTATCGTAGAAGGTAAAATGCAAATATTCAATTGTGAAAACTCAATGGCTTAGGTAAACAATAAGTTACCTCTCATTTTTGGCAGGTTGAAAATAACCCTGTTATCAATTTAGCAGAAATCTGCGCCAAAAGTCTGTAAGAAATTCAGATTAGCCATGAAGAATTTATACAAAATCATACAAGTTGATTCAAATCTTTACTAATTTTTGCACTGCCGTAATTAATGCTTGGCAAATAGGTCTATTTTGTCCAGCAATCCAAGGGCCAGAAGTCATTTCTAAATAAGGTTGTTCTTGGTGAATGATTTCGCATTCTGTCAATTTACTATGAATTACAGCTACAGGTTTAAGGTTGCCTCTATCCCGACAAAATTTATGCCAACTTTCCACTTCTTCGGGTAAGGAACTAATAATTAAGTAATGAGAACAAGCTTCTAATATTGGTTGTTTTTCGGGTTGTACCATTCCTCCCACATCGACAATAACTAAAGATTTTTGTCGTCTTAATTGCAAAATTGCTTCGGCTTGGAAGGGAAAAAAGTGCGGTGTTAAACTGCCTTTATTCGCTGCTTTAAATGTTTCTCCATTACCGTTTGCTTGTGGGGTTAGTTCTAGTACATAATTTCCTTCGCCGTCCCAATTTGCTCGTTGTAAATAAATGTTGGGAAATTGGGTTAACAAGGTTTTAAATAAGGCATGAGATAAGACACTTTTGCCACTATTTGGCGGCCCGACAATCATTAATCCTGTACAAAGTGGACTATTTTCTGGCTGTTCTAAGGGGATTTTTTGACCAATTTTTACTAAGCGGCTGTGGGTGGCTACGACAATGGCAGAATTCAATCGAGGTTCATAACTGGCAATCCATGCGGTAGGATTTGACATACTCCCCCGTCAAGCGATGCTGTGACGGGGGATTCTCTCAGAATCACTTCTTGAGATTACTGGCTCAACGAGACGACTTAAATCTTCAACATCTCTGTTAAAGACCCAGAGGCCGGACTCTCCCCAGTCGTTTGGGTCGGTTCCTGTTTGTCCAACAGTACCGAAGAGATATTCTCCCAAATATTTCAACCCTTTTTTAAGAATATTAATTGCGGCATTCCAATCC
>JBAVZX010000734.1:0-8659 GCA_049589015.1 Phormidium sp.
GCTTGGTGTTCTTCCTAACTTGTTAGCAACTTCAATAATAATTGGTGTTTTTTCATCTAGCTTTCCAAACGGAAGCTTGCAGTATAAATTCATTGCAATAATTAGTTCATCTCGTAACCAACGCTTACCTACAGCCATTTTTTACTACCTTAACTATGTAAAACTATCATCTCAGCTAAAAGAGGTGGTACAGAATTCCCAACTAGCTCAAACATTCTTGTCATAGGTGCATCAAATACAAAATGATCTGGGAAACTTTGAAGCCTTGCAGCTTCTCTTACAGAGATACTTCTGGTTTGTGTTGGATGGATATAGGCCAAGCAGTCTTTCTGCATGTGTGCCGTTAGTGTCCATGAAGGTTGATCCCAGTGTAAACGTTTATACTTATCCTCAAAAATCCGATCGCTGTAGCGTTTTAACTCATCAGGAATATTTTTATATTTACCCCCTTGAGGCATGATGCTAAAGATATGCAAATCTTTATCATTATGTGATCGACAAATATGATTCATTACCTGATCGCCAGATTGAATTCTCATGAGCTTTTGATACTCGGATTGAGGCGAAAATTTGTAAGCTTTAGCAGAATCTATTTGCTTTGGTGCAGTGCTTTTACTCTTCAAAGGTAAACACATCGGCTCTAACTCTGGTAAATCTCCAATTGCTTCCCCTACAGAGACAGGAGAACTTGGATAGCCTTCTGGAAACTCGAAAGTTAGATGCGTATCTTTACGTCTACCAACAATGAATAAGCGTTTGCGGATTTGAGGAACACCATAATTAGAAGCAGTTAGAACTTCATAACTAATATTATAGCCAGGATAATCATGGCTTCTTCTACTTGATCCATTCTCTAAATCTCTGATTAAAGTGGAAAATATCCAGTGATTTCTGAGATAGTTTACATTTTCAATTACAAAGAATAAAGGCTGGTAATATTTAATAAATCTCAAAAATTCTTCATAAAGGAAATTCCTATCATCACTTTCAATATGTTTGCCTAAAGACTTCATTTTACCAATACCTACGACTGAAAATACCTGACATGGTGGCCCACCAATTAAAATGTCAATTTCTCCTGGTTTGAAGCCAAGTTTACTCAAATCAGTAATAGATTCGATAGGCTGAGCATCACACATAAGTTTACAGTTAGGAAAATTTAGATGATGAGTTCTTATAGCATGAGGATTTTTATCAATTCCACCTAAAATTTTACAGCCAGCATTCTGAAAGCCTAAGCTCATTCCACCTGCTCCGCAAAAAATATCAAGTACAGTAGGTAATTTTCCATTGTCGTTTTCTGGTTTAAATTCAATCATAATCAATTTAAAAACTGTGCCATCTGTAATTATTTTATATCTCTTTGCGCTCAATTAATAATATGTTTTATATTTTTATATTGATGGATTCTAGATAAATCGGTATATATATATTATGGTAATTAGAAAACAGCGATCGCAACTATACAATTAAAGTGCCAATCCAATCCCGATATCGTGGATACATAGTACTTTTTTTGCCTGCTAATCTCACCCACCAACTCCAGAAAGCAGCCGGAAAATGTCCCAGTGGTGCATCTAAACTAAATGTCATTTCCCACCAAGGTAGCCAAATTTTATCAGCTACTCGCCAACGATCGCTCTCTCATCCCCATTAACTATTTTTGTAGTTTCAGAAATAGTACCAACAAAGGGTACTGTAACTGTCTGATTATTCAGCATACCTTGGAGAAGTAAAGCAAACACCTTCAAGGAAAATCAATATGCAAACCGCTAATCAAATCCTGCGTCGTGGTAGCACTGGTAATGATGTGAAAAACTTACAAAACTTGCTCAATTATGTTTATGGCCCAGACCTGAAAGTTGATGGAATTTTTGGAGCCACAACGGAAGCAGCTGTGAAGAGATTCCAGAAAGAATACGGCTTAACTGTTGATGGCATTGCCGGGCCTAACACTTTGAATCGCTTGAACCAAATTCGTAATGCTCCGGTTACACCTACACCACTTCCTACTTTGCGGCGTGGTAGCACTGGTAGCGATGTGAAGTACTTACAGGAGATTCTCAACAGTTTCGGCTATTCATTAGTTGTTGATGGCATCTTTGGTGCAAACACTGAAGCCGCTGTTAAGAAATTCCAAAAAGACTACAGTTTAGTGGTTGATGGTATTGTTAGTCCGAAAACTTGGAGTACTTTAGAATACCAATTACACGGCTAATAATTTTGTGAAAGCTTAATCTTCACAACAACAGCACCCAAACTGGAATTACCGAATAATTTCCTCTGTTAATTAATGCTACTTGGAGAGACACTGAAGAATTAAAACTCAGTTGCCTAACTCCCATTTTTAAGTTGAGGAAATATCAGTTTTCTAGTTGTTGAGTGCTGTTGTTAGTTAACAGAATCGATTTTAGATGAAACAGCTTTTTTCCTCCTTAGTTAATAGTGGACTTTAGCTGTAATCTTTATCTGATGAAGCTTTGTTGCTTCACTTATTAACTTACCATTTCCTTTAACATCTGCTGACAAATGATAAATAACTTTACTTTTGACAGCAGGGAAATTCATCATTTCAAATACCGATTCCGATAATTTTGCTCTGCCATCAACGTGCGCTTGGGGTCAATTGCTAGTAAATCTACCGAGAGAGGTTAATCTTGAAGCTCAAGAGTTATCTGATTAAGGAAAAAGCGATACGCAACTCCAGCACGCTACGCGATACTGCTAACGCAACGCTACGCGAACGGATTTTTCAGCAAACATCTACTAGCGGCGAAGGAAAGACAACTAACTAACCGCCAACCCCTGAGCCATTACTGAATTTTTCCCTCCTCTTTAGCCTTAGTCAAACCCTGCTGAAGCCAACAATAGCAAAAACCTCAGTTTTTAGACTGAGGCGGATTGGGAGAATTCCGATATAAGACGCGATTCACCTTAGTTAAAATCAAATAAATCCTTAGCTAACCCCAAAAGCAGTCAAAACTAACAGGGTAACAAACATAACTGCTACTGCTCCTTGAAACAGGTAACGCTGCTGCTGTTCTTGTGAAGGGTACTCAGCAAAGTAAATGGTGGGTTCAGCAGCGTAGTTGTACAAAAAGCCTTCTTCGTTAGTGGTGTACATTTGTTTCTCTCTCTCTCGTTTGTTTCCTTATGTAAATAAATGTAACGTTTTATTTACAAGATGTCAACAAATTTTATGAGTTATGCTATGAGTCTTGCTGGCTATAGTGATAAGCGTGGGCTATCACCGGAGAAATGGGATCTGCTTGTGCCACGCTGCGCGATCGCTCAGTTCACCTCTGAAAATATTATTAAATCGCTTAGTTACCAAGTTATGAAAGGCTATTGACGGTTAGCTCTGTGGAATTTTGTTTTTTTGTTCCTGCTAATTTTGGCAGGACTGTCCCTGGATGATTTCAAAGTCTAGAGAAACAATGGGACGGGCAATCTTAAAATGCTGCTCAAATAGATTTCGCACCCTCAAGTCAGGACAATCTAAAGCAGTGCCAAGTTGAACCATCTGATGATCGCGATTAAATGCCAGATGGTTCGCTGTTTACCTGGCTGACTAAAGGAAAGTGTTCTTCTCATTTTCAAAGGTTTGTATTATGCTGACATCGCTAGAAATGGCAGCTTCATCGAGAGTTTTTTTCAGTACATTTACCCTCAAGATAACCCCTGACTCTCTGTAATTCTCTTCAATAATTAATGTTAACACGATGCTAAAAAGCTTCCTAAATCAAAGGTGATAGCAATCGCGATCGCATAATCAAAAGTTTTACTAACTTTTGATTCATAAAATTAAGTTACCAACCTAAAACGGGACAAAAAAGCGTTTTTTAGGAATCAGGAGCCTCCGAGTTAGAAGTCAAAATTCACAATGCTTCTCTGTCCTTAACTCTGAATGCTGAATTCTGCTGTCAACCAACTGTTCCGGCGCAAAAAACAAAGCTTGCAATTATACAATATTGAGGCTTTTGCTATTCCGTAGGTTACAGAGATTTCCAACTAGCTTCTCAGTAAAATTTCGGATCACCTATAACAGGCTTTGAGATAAGATAAAAGGATATAAATATATTTAATAAAGGAGAAGTTTTATGCTGCAATTGTTACTAATACTAGGTTAAGAGACAGGGAATAAAATTTGAGTATTTGTACTAATTTTATCAGCCCTGTTTAATTGACCCTATAGTTACAGAATATTTTGATTATTATCCAATCTCCGAAACAAGCCAATTATGGACACCAAATCCTATTATGTCTGCAAATCCGACCACCGATATCTTGCTAGAACAAGCAATCGTTTTCAATCCTCTGATTGTTACACCTGATGTTTCGATCGCTGAAGCGATCGCCTACATGAGTGCTGCACGAGCAACCTGCTCCTTGGTTGAGGATTCTGGGGTAGAGAAAAATCTTTTGCAAACGGATGCCCGTGCCAGTTGTTTACTGGTTATAGAAGAAAATCGACTGCTGGGGATTTTTACGGAGCGAGATGTAGTGCGTCTGAGTGGAGACGGGCAACCTTTGAACAACCGATCGCTTGCCGAAGTCATGACTACTGATGTCGTTACCTTACAATTGTCTGAGTTTACTGATATCTTTGCGGCTCTAGATCTTTTACTACGGCATCAGATCCGACATCTCCCAGTATTGGACGATCGGGGGCAAGTGATGGGATTGTTAACCCATGAAACCCTGCGTCAACTGCTGCGTCCAATAGATTTGCTTCGACTGCGGATAGTCTCAGAAATCATGACATCTCAGGTGATCCATGCTTCACCAGAAACCTCAGTCTTGAAGATTGCACAGCTGATGACAAAGCATCGAGTTAGTTCAGTTGTGATTGTTGAGACTCAGGAAGTATCAATAACGGAATCAAAAAATGGGCTGCTTTCTCCTTTGCTCATTCCGGTTGGGATTGTGACTGAAGGGGATATTGTGCAATTTCAAGCCTTGAATTTGGATTTCAACCAGATTCAGGCGCGAGGAGTGATGAGTACTCCTGTGTTTACTGTTCGTCCAAATGATTCGCTCTCTCGCGTTCAAAGTTTGATGCAAGAAAAACGATTGAGTCGGATTCTGGTGACAGGCGATCGCTGTGAGTTACTCGGTATTGTCACCCACAGTACACTGCTGCAAACCCTGAATCCAGCTGAAATGTATAAATTGGTGGAGGTGTTGGAGCAAAAGGTTTGTCGTTTAGAAGCCGAAAAGGTGGAGTTGCTGGAAAAACGCAATACAGAACTGGAACAGCAAGTGCAGCAACGGACAGCAGAACTGAGAAAGAAGAGTGAACGAGAACAGCTTTTGAGTGTTATCGCCACTCGGATTCGCTCTTCTTTGCAGTTACAAAAAATACTTGATACTGTAGTCACGGAAGTTCAGCAGTTTTTGCAGTGCGATCGCGTCCTCATCTACCAATTTAATCAGGATTGGAGCGGCACTATAACTGCTGAAGCCGTGCTACCTGGGTGGATATCTGCACTGGGTAATACGATCGCAGATTGTTGTTTTCCAGACAAAGCTCACCAAGTCTATACTCAAGGGAAAAAGCAATCAGTTTCTAACATTTATCAAGTAGGTTATCCTGAGTGCCATATTCAATTGTTGGAACATTATCAGGTAAAAGCAAATCTGATTGTACCCATTTTAGTAGAACAGCAACTTTGGGGGTTGTTAATTGGGCATGAATGCAAGAGCGATCGCATTTGGGAATCCAGTGATTTAGAATTTTTGGATAGAATTGCGGTGCAGGTGGCGATCGCAATCCAACAATCTCAGGCTTACGAAAAAGCCCAACAAGAAATCACAGAACGACGACAAGTAGAAACAGCCCTCAAAAAAAGTGAGGCAACTAACCGAGCTATTCTTCAAGGAATTCCTGATTTATTGATCCGCATGAATAGCCGGGGAGAATATCAGGATTTTCTCAGCGATCAAGCTGTCAAGGTGATCAAACCGCCCAGAAATACCTCAAATCAATCAGTTTGGGATCTGCTTCCAGAACAATTGGCAAATCAACGGTTACACTATGCAACTCTGGCATTAGCTACTGGTGAATTACAAGTTTATGAACAGCAGATTGAAAGAAATGGTAAACAATATCAAGAAGAAGTTCGGATTGTACCTCTCAATGAAGAAGAAGTTTTAGTGATTATCCGAGACATTACTCAGCGGAAACAAGCTGAGGCAGCGTTTCAAAATTTGGTTGAAGGAGCAGCTGCGATCGCAGGAGACAATTTCTTTGCTGACTTAACTGAGTATATTGCCACAACTTTAAAGGTTCGCAATGTGATGATCTCTGAACAAAAAGGCGATCAAATGGAAACTTATGGCTTTTGGGCAGAGGATCAACTTCAACCCAACACAACTTATTCTTGTGACAATACTCCCTGCGCTCTCGCCATGCAGTTTGGTCAGTATAGCTGTCTGAGTGGAATGCAACAGCAGTTCCCTGACAATTTAACACTCCAAGAATTAGAGGCAGAATCTTATATTGGGGTGGTACTCAAAGATACTGAGGGTGTAACTATTGGTTCTTTGTGCGTGATGGACGATCAGCCTTTCACTGATGAGCATCTTATAGTTGATATGCTGCGAGTTTTTGCGGTGCGAATTAGCTCAGAACTGGAAAGGCAAAGGGGGATCGATGCACTGAAGCGACTTAATGAACAATTAGAAGATCGAGTTGTCCGGCGGACGATCGAACTAAGACAAAGTGAGGAAAGATTTCGGCATATTTTTGAACAAAGCCCTCTGGGAATTGCTATTTCCGATTTAGAAGGAAACTTAACCCGTGTTAACTCTAGCCTGGTGGAAATTACGGGCTATTCCCCAACAAATTTATTGCAACAGTCAATTCAAGATTTCATTTCTCCCAATCATGGACAACAGCAAATTTTAGAACGTCTGGAACAATTGCTCGAAAAAAGTCTTGCTGTTACCACATTTGAAACAGAATTTGTTTCGGCTCAAGGTGAAAAAATCTGGGTTAATGTCACCAGTGCTTTGATTCTTAATGGCTTTGCACAACCATCGGCAATGATTCACTTAATTGAAGATGTTAGTCAGCGTAAACAGGCAGAAGCTCAACTGCGAAATCTGACAACTTTACAGCAAGCTATCTTAAACAGCATAGATTATTCAATTATTTCTACTGATTCAACGGGGATGATTCAGACTTTCAATGTAGCAGCGCAAAGAATGCTGGGCTATACAGATGAAGAGGTGGTGGGAAAAGCAACTCCTGAATTAATTCACGATCGCGCCGAGGTGCAACAAAGATCGATCGCTTTTTCGCAAGAAATGGGTAAATTAATTGAACCTGGATTTGAGGTATTTGTTGCTAAAACCCGTCAGGGAATTACCAGCGAAGAAGAGTGGACTTACATTCATAAAAATGGCTCTCGATTTCCAGTTTTATTGTCTGTGACTACACTGCGCGATCATCAAGGACAAATTACTGGATTTCTTGGTGTTGCTAAAGATATCACCAAGCAAAAACAAGCTGAAGAAAAATTGCACCAAACACTCCAAGATTTATCTGATTTTAAATATGCGCTAGATGAAGCGGCAATTGTCGCAATCACTGACGCGCAAGGTGTAATCACCTACGCTAACGATCGATTTTGTGAAATCTCGAAGTATTCTCATGACGAATTGATTGGCAATACTCATCGCTTAGTCAATTCTGGCAATCATTCCCAACAGTTCTTTGCCCAGATGTGGAAAACCATTAGTAGCGGAGAAACTTGGCGGGGAGAAATCCAAAATCGGGCAAAGGATAACACTTACTACTGGGTCGATACTACCATTGTTCCCTTCCTAGATCATCAGGGCAAACCTGTTCAATATTTAGCTATTCGCAGAGATATCACTGCCCGTAAACAAACAGAATTCCATGCAGAATCTTTGAAAAAACGGTTGCAGTTTATCTTGTCTTCTAGCCCAACAATTATCTATACTTCTATAACATCAGGAAACTATCAAGCAACCTCAATCAGTGAGAATCTGACAATATTACTAGGCTATGCACCAAGGGAGTTTTTAGAAGAATCTCGTTTTTGGCTTGATTTGATTCATCCTGAAGATAAATTTCGGATTGTCTCGGAATTAGCAACTCTGTTAGAACAGCAACATAAAGTTCTGGAATATCGTGTTTTACACAAAAATGGTACTTATCGCTGGGTACGGGATGAGATGCGTCTGATCCGAGATTGCCAAGGAAATCCAGCGGAGATTATTGGCTCTATTGCTGATATTACCGATCGCAAACAAGTAGAACTGGAATTACAGGAACTAACTCTTTCTCTGCAAAGTGCAATGGAGGGAATTTCTCGCTTAGACAAACAGGGGCAATATGTTTCTGTAAATCGGGCATACTCTCAACCTTGTGGTTATCTACCGGAAGAACTGGTAGGTGCCCAGTGGCAAAAAACAGTATATCCTGAAGACATCCCCAGGTTGGAAGCTGCTTACCAAACCATGCTGGAACATGGGAAAGTAGAAGCAGAGGCGCGAGGTATGCGTAAAGATGGTTCGCTGTTTTACAAACAGGTGACAATGGTAACTACATTGGATCTGGATGGTCAGTTTAATGGTCATTACTGTTTCCTGAAAGATATTACCGATCGCAAAGCCATTGAAGAAGAGT
>JBAVZX010000735.1:0-4304 GCA_049589015.1 Phormidium sp.
GCTTAACTAAAGTAGCAAATCGCCGTCACTTTGATGACTATTTAAACAGGGAATGGCGACGAATGATTAGAGAAAAAAAATCCCTAGCTTTAATCTTATGTGATATCGATCATTTCAAACTTTTTAATGATACTTATGGGCATTTAGCAGGAGATTCATGCTTGCAGCAAGTTGCTGATGCAATTCGGCGTGCAGTTAAACGTCCAGCGGATTTGGTAGCACGTTATGGTGGCGAAGAATTTGTGGTGATTCTCCCCAATACTAAAACTGAGGGCGCGTTAACTGTAGCAGAAGAAATGCGTGCTCATGTAGCAGAATTGCAGATTATTCATGCCGCATCTAAAACTAGTAAATATGTCACTTTAAGCTTAGGTGTAGCTGTGACTATACCTAGCTTAGAATTTTCATCTCAAGAATTAATTAGAACAGCGGATTTGGGACTTTATGAAGCTAAATTCCAAGGACGCGATCGCATCGTGTTAAAAAATCTTGATTAAGAATAGCCATAGGCGATCGCAAGGTTTTGATAATCATCTTAATATTTTTATACCCGATCGCAATTTTTCACTTTAAAATTTTAGTGTAAGTTTAGCTATAAATAAGGAAAAGAAAGTGCCAAAATGGAAACTTGTAACCGAATTTACCTTTGATAGCGCCCATTATATCAAAGATTATGACGGCCCTTGCGGTCGGATGCACGGACACACTTATAAAGTGCGAATTGAAGCCACATCCGCGAAACTTCACTCATCGGAACATTGTCCTCATCCGGTGATGGTAGCTGATTTTCGCACTTTACGTTGGGCAAAAAAAGATATTACCAAAGGCGGATTAGATCATGGCATCTTGAATGAAATAATGCCCGAAAATTACGAAACTACCGCTGAAATGATTGCTAAGTTCATTTATGACCAAACTAAAGAAAAATTGCCAGAAGATGTGCAATTAAAAGTAGCTGTATCTGAAACAGCTAATTCTTGGGTTGAATACGAAGATGAGTAAACTTCTCGTAAATCAATAATAGCAATTTGCCGACTTGCCATTAATGACCATAACCTTGTAAATTTTAAAATGGTAGAGCGATCGCAAAATTTAGCCAAAATTGAAACATGACAAAATTACAAGCCTTAAATTTTGATGTTGATGGTAATTTAGCTGATACAGAACGAGATGGTCATCGAATTGCATTCAATCAAGCTTTTGCTGAACAAGGTTTTAATTGGCATTGGTCAGAATCATTATATGGCGAATTATTAGCTATTGCAGGCGGAAAGGAAAGGATTCAATACTATTTAAAAAAACATCATCCCACATTTCAACCAACATCAGAATGGGAAGTCTTTTTGGCAAATTTGCACACATTAAAAACCAAATATTACCGAAAATTGCTTACAGCTGCCGCAATTCCCCTAAGACCAGGAGTAAAAAGAATAATTAAAGAAGCCAAAGAACAAGGTTTGCGTTTAGCTATTGCTACTACTAGTGCTTTACCAAATGCCACAGCTTTGTTAGAACAAACTCTTCATCCTGATTGGTTTGAAATTATTGCCGCTGGTGATATTGTTCCAGCGAAAAAACCTGCACCAGATGTCTATAATTATGTATTGGCCAAAATGGAATTAACAGCTAATCAATGTCTAGTTTTTGAAGATTCATTTCATGGTTTACAAGCCGCAGTTGGCGCAGGTTTAAAAACTATTGTTACCGTTAATGATTATACTAAAAATCAAGATTTTAGTGCTGCTTGTTTGGTAGTAAATCATTTAGGTGAATTCGATCTACCATGCGAATTTTTGGCCGGAAATATTCCAGAAGTAACACTTAATTATGTAGATTTGGCTTTATTACAACTTTTACATAATCACAGTGGGTAGCCTAATAAATCATCCCAAATCCGGCTTAAATCCCCCCGTGATTCTTTAGTCCGCGTAGGCGGACTTTGTTTTGTGTAGCAGCGATTTCAATCGCTCAATACTGCTCTTTCCAAACAGATAAATTATTGCCAAAACCCGCCTTACTCAAATCTGGCAGCATTCTCCACAAGACCTGAGAAAACGGTTCCTTAACTGAGATATTGCACTCCTGGACGTGGAACCTCCCTAATCCTCGTTCCCAGGTTCAACCTGGGAACGAGGATCAGGGAGGCTCTGCCTCTTGGTGCAAGATCTCAGTTAACCAAAAATATCAGGTTTAGCTATTACCTCGCCAAAATTTGTCGCACAGCCGAGATCACATCTTGAACGTCTTCGTCAGTTAAACGAGCAGACAAAGGTAAACTAGCGGTTTGGCGGCCAATAGTCATCGCATTGGGATAATCTTCGGGTCGCCAGCCAAAGGTTTCTTGATAATAAGGGTGTTCTGGAATACTCATGTAATGCACTCCCACACCAATATTATGGGCGGTCATTGCATCGAGAAATTTATCTCGACTAATTCCCGCACGCTCCTCGTCAACCAAAATTGTGTAAAGATGATAGCCATGACGAGTATCCGGCTCTGGTGAAGCTGGTAGCGCGATCGGCAAATCTGCAAACGCCCTATTGTATGTATTCCAAATCTCTTCTCGCCTGTCCCAGTAAGCTTCAACTCGGTTTAATTGGTGAATTCCAATGGCCGCTTGCAAATCCATCATATTGTATTTGAAGCCGCACTCAACCACCTGGTAATGCTTATAGCCTTCATCACCAAATCGCTTCCAAGCATCTTTGCTCATTCCATGCAGTGCTAGAATCTTAACCCGAGACGCATCTTCTTCCGTGCGGGCGATTACCATTCCCCCTTCACCAGTGACAATGTTTTTGGTGACATAGAAACTGAAACATCCAAAATCACCAATAGTACCGACTTTCCGCCCTTTATACTCCGTTTCGATCGCATGAGCACAATCCTCAATCACCTTGAGATTGTGTTCAGTCGCAACTTGCATAATTGCATCCATATCACAGGGATGCCCAGCCATGTGAACAACAGCGATAGCCCGAGTGCGCGGACTAATGCGCTTTGCAATCTCCTGGGGATCGATATTCTTAGTCACCGGGTCAACATCTACCAGAACTGGTGTTGCGCCAGCGTGAATAATAGCATTCACCGTGGCGCAAAACGTTAGGGGTGTCGTAATTACTTCATCTCCCCGTTGTATGCCAGCCGCTAGAAAACTCAGATGGAGGGCAGCAGTGCAGGAATTAACAGAGACCGCATACTGAGCATTTTTATAGGCAGCAAACTCCTGCTCAAAACGAGCAACTTTTGGCCCTGTGCCTAACCAACCACTCTTCATGGTGGCAACAACTTCTAAGATCTCTGGTTCTTCAATAGCCGGGGCACCAAAAACCAAGAATCGATCTTTGGAACGCACCGGAGACATAGGCTGGGATTGGGTATTAGATGGACTCATAAATTGCGAGCGGTAAGTTACTTAACAAGACTGTACAATCGCCGAAAAAACCTTAGTGGACACAGGAACTTGACAAAGAGTAAAGCCGATAGGCAGATAGGCAAATCCGATTAAGTTTTCCAACTACCGAACAAAAAGCTTCTTTAGCTTGTTGATCACTTTTCCCTTAAGTTGTGAACGCCAGTAAAAAGCTTGAAGTTTTTTTCCTAGTGCTTCTAGGGAAACTTTAGTTTCAGGATCAAAGGGAGGCAGATCAAAAGCTCCCAAGGCAATTTGGTAGTCTGTTACAGTCTTTCCTCCTAAAAGGATCGAATGAGTTGTATCAAAATCAAGCAAATAGCGTAAAGCGATCGCAACCATTGACGATCCTTGGGGAATATATTTCTCAAAAGCAGCGTATTCCTCAGTTTTCAACTTATTCATCCAGGTGTGACGAATATCCTCTTTCGTCAAGGAAGGTCTGCTGTGGAAATACTTACCAGATAACAAACCTCCTTGAAGCGCACCTCGAATGAAACATCCCAGATTGTACTGCTTAACAATGCTGAGTAATTCCGATGGATAAGTGACTAGAGACTGTGAAATCATCACCACAGATGCAGAATCACTCTCGGCCATTTGTTTTAAAATCTCTGCATCATTGGTGGAAACACCGTAAAACCGTAGTTTACCCTGACGCTTCAGAGATTCCAGAACTTCCCTACCTTCAGCGATCAAATTTTTGTCAGGTGGAACATGGTAAAGAAAGACATCTACATAATCAGTCTGTAAGCGCTTTAAACTACCCTCAAGGCTTGTTTGAATCGTCTGTGGACTCACATCAACGATGCGTTGACCCTGCGATCCTTTTTTTAAGCCAAACTTGGTGCTTAATATCCACTTATCCCTTCTGCCTTGAATGGCTTTGCCC
>JBAVZX010000736.1:0-3850 GCA_049589015.1 Phormidium sp.
GATTAGTGCTGCTAAGGCTCAAGAGCAATTGCAAAATGCTGTTGGTAAGCTGGGTACTAGCAGCGCGATGGGTGCTTTTGAGCGCATGGAAGAAAAGGTTTTGATGGCAGAAGCTCGTGCTCAGTCAACGCAGGAGTTGGTTGGTAATGATTTAGACCAGCAATTTGCAGCTTTGGAAGCTGGTAGCGATGTTGATGATGAGTTGATGGCGATGAAGGCTCAGTTAACTGGTACTCCTCAGAATCAAGCGGCTTTACCTGGTACTGCTCAACCTAGCACTTCTTCTACGAAAACTCCATCAAATTCAGCTGTTGATAAGGATTTGGAAGAACTAAAAAGACAGATGGATCAACTATAAGTTAATCAGTTGTTTAACACAATAAAAATTAAGCCTGGGTAGATTGCAAGTTCTATACCAGGCTTAATTTTATTTCCGTTAGAATTTTGATATTCTAAAGTTTCATCCTAAATCCGAATTAGTTACCCCCTATATCTGATGGCGATTGAAATCGCGTCTACACAAACAAAGTCCGCCTACGCGGACTGAAGAATAAGGGGGGTATTTAACCTGGATTTGGTATCATACGTTATTTTGCCTGAATCCGAAATCCCAAATCCCAAATCTAAAATCGAGTAACAAGGCTTATGCTCAATGATCTTTTTCCTTTTAGCTTTTCGATAAATACTACTGCGATCGCTGGTGCTGGTTTATGGTCACTGGCTTTATATTTAGGTTTTTGGCAAATAACTGAATGGATTATGGAGCAATTGAAACGTTGGTTCAATTTTGCTGAACGCAGTCTTTATACTTCAGAAGCAGAGTTTGAAAAGACTCGTCGGGCTAGGGAATCACAAAATGCTTTTTACGCATCTATCTTTAGTATTATTCCTTTTTTAATAGTAGGTGGAATCTGCAATTATGGTGTGGAAATTACTTTAGGTGGCAGTTGGGCGATTAGTATGGGAATGTTGGCTTGTGTTGGTTGTGGAATTTATGAATTGGGTCGTCGAGACGGGATGAAGTAAGATATCTTTGAGGAAGATTCTGCCAAGATTAATTCTTCTTGAACTATTTGGGCAATTTTTTCAGATGCGCCTGATTGACCGCGGACGGTGCGGAGGCGATCGCTAATTTCCCGCAATTTTTCTGGATGTTCTAAATAATCTAAAACGATTTCAGCTACTTTTTCTGGTTGTAATTTTCCCACTAATTCCGGGACAATTTCGGCTTTTGCCCAAATATTAGGCCAAGCAAATAATTTCTTATTTCGTAATACTAACCAGTTAATGAATTTGGCGAAAATAGAACCGACTATTGGTGCATTTGCTAATAACCCTGGTAAACCATCCCAACTTCGCATGGCATCTAATTGTTGGGTGGGAAGTAAGACAAACATGGGCACTGCTAAAGCACCTAATTCGGCAGTATTTGCTCCTACGGTTGTCAGACAAAGACGGCATTGAGAGAGTAATTGATATGGGGGATATTCGGTGTATAATTCGCCCGTTAAACCGCTTTCTGTTTTGAGGAAGTATTGATTTGATTCTGGAGAAAATACTAATTCAGCACTTGCCCAACCCTGCTTTTTAATGATTGGATTTTGTTGGGGATCGGCAAATTTAGCTAAGGTTTGAATGTCTAAAGTTTGAGCTACGAAAATTATAAATTTTGTTGTTGGTCTTAAATTGTGGATTTGTTGTGCGATCGCTAAAGTTAAAGGCACACCTTGAGCCAATTTAGCAGGCTTTGATCCCGGCAATAAACCAATTAATTCTATCTCGCTTCCTTGATCCCCTGCTCCCCCGATCCCCTGATTCCCTGCGGTCTGAACTTCTGCCATTAAATCACCAACAACGGTGAATTTATCAGCATATTTTTGGGGAGATTTGGCGATAATTTTGGGTGTCATTGCGGCAAATCTGTCAATCCATTGATGCCAACGAGCGTCCCATTCGGCATAAATAATGGTGCGATAATTTAAGTGTTTACCAATAATTACGGTGTAGAATTGATCGCCACCTAAAAAGAGAACTACGCCGTTTTTTCGCCAATCCCAATTTTCAGCGGTTTTACCTGTTAAGAGAAAGGAGAAAAAGTGTTTTGGGGATTGAATGCGATCGATCTCTGGGTAGCTTTCGGCAATTTCCACTTCTTTGCCGCTGGCATTGGGACAGGGGGATAAGATGAGGGAAATGCGGTAGGATGAGCGATCGTTTCCCAAGATTTCCCGTAACGCTTTGACCACTGGACGCACCCAAGTAGCTAATTCTCCAGGGCCATTAGAAAGAATTAAAATATCAGATGGTTGCATAAATATTATTTCATGATCAACAAATAATTAGGCGGTAAGTTCTTCAGAACCACCGCCTAACTAACTCGATTTCAAACTCCCTTAAGGGCTGAAAATCTCTGCTGGCAACTTGACGTTACTAACCAACTTTGAAAGTTCCAGCTGATACAGTAGTAACTGCACTTAAAGCAGAACCCACACCTTCCACAACAGCAACGACATCTCCAGTCTTAGTATAAATACCCAGATTTACACCATCTGTTTGTTGAGTGTAATCGCTAATGGAACCTACTAACTGGATGGTATCAATACCTCTGACAAAGTTCTTAATCAGCGCATAGTCAGCATTGCCACCACCAACATACAATTGTACGGCGTTGGGAGTTATTGAGTTTCCACTCAGACCGAGTAAGAAGTTATCGGCTGCTGAAGCACCCACTAGAGTATCAATTTCACCAAATCCAGCGCTTCCAAGAGTGTAACTAAATGGATTTTGACTCAAAGTTATATAGTCAACCCCTGTTAGTTCAGATGGGCTAGCACCAAAACTGGTGACAACATCACTACCAGCAGTGCCGCTGAACAAAGGATTTCGGTTTTCAAACTGCCCGAAGGTAAGGTAATGCTCAAAACCAGAATTAAAATTCACAACACCAGTTACAGGGTCAGGAACGCCGACAACTGCTGCCACATCTGGGTTTAAAATGAGATAATCTTGTTCATTGAAATAGCTGGGAGAACGTCCTTCAAATTGCCCATATTGCAAGAAGTGGTCGTACCCGGAACGGAACAATCCTTGAAAAACTGCCTGAGCTACATCAGGGTATTTCAGCAAATAAACTGTTTCCGAGTCATAGCTACCTATGGGGGAGAAACGTCCTTCGTCAGCGCCATATAGGGAAAAATGTTCTACTCCAGAACTAAAAAACCCTGCTGATACAGCATTTGCGACATCTGGATACAGTGATAAATACCCTACTTCACTAAAAAAGGGTGATACTGCGGTGCGACCTTCATTGGCACCGTAAAGCGAAAAGTGCTCAAACCCAGAAATGAAACCTCTGGGGGTATTTACAGAGGCGTTAACGTCTGGATTCAAAGCCAGATAATATGCTTCCGAAAAGTGGTTGAAATAAGCCATGCTTCCTCACACTCAAATTAACTAGGTATTGCTTGGGAAAACTTAATCCCAGGATACTGTGGCTTTTGAAACCTCTGTTAGTTTGATCTCTGGGGAAATTTGTGTCTAAATACACCAGAGCGTCTAGCTTCTTGAGGTTTAATCAGTAAAATAGCATTTTCAGTTATGAATGGTAAACTGTAAACCAAAAGTAAGTTTGTTTTTCACACTTGTACTAGATTATCATAAGCTAAAAAAATTTTTGCTTAAATTTTTTTAAAAGTTTTATTGTATAAAGACTGACATATAAAATCACTAATTTTTGACACTCCTCGCCCTATAAGTGCGAGGATTCTTGGTTCACAGACTCGCCATAACCTAACAGGATTGCTCCAACCAGGCTAGAGGGCAAATCTCCCCAAGCTTTAGATCCGGTATG
>JBAVZX010000737.1:0-4479 GCA_049589015.1 Phormidium sp.
AAGTCTCGCTTAGAAGTCCGGTTGCCAATTAATCCCGCAAGGCGCAAAGGGTGAGTCCGCGCTTTTTCCCGAACAGAGGCGGCGATGCGATTAGCGGCAAACAAGGCATCAAAGCCGTTGTCTGTGACGATCATGCAGTAATCAGCATAATTGAGGGGAGCAGCAAAACCACCACACACCACGTCACCGAGAACGTCAAACAAGATTACATCGTATTCGTCGAAAGCGTTGAGTTCTTTCAGTAATTTCACGGTTTCGCCTACAACGTAACCGCCACATCCCGCACCAGCCGGAGGCCCACCAGCTTCTACGCAGTCAACGCCACCGTAGCCTTTGTAAATTACATCTTCCGGCCAAACGTCTTCGTAGTGGTAGTCTTTGGCTTGCAGTGTGTCAATGATTGTGGGAATTAAAAAGCCTGTCAAGGTAAAGGTGCTGTCATGTTTGGGATCGCAACCAATTTGTAGGACTTTTTTGCCCCGTTTGGCAAGGGCTACGGAGATATTACAACTTGTGGTCGATTTGCCGATTCCGCCTTTTCCGTAAACTGCAAGTTTCACGCTTGTGTTCTCCTTAATGGTGCTTTATCAAACTCTGGGATTTTTATTCGCTGCTTGAGGGCGCGTTTTCTTAAGTTCGTTGTCTGCATTATTGACCAAGTTTCCCAAAAAAGAAAGAGCCTTTCCGAACAAATAGCTATGTAATAGCGATGATTTTGGCATTATTAAAATTAATTTCTGTGATAATTCTCTATAAAACCATCTCAAGCTTTAAAAAGCTATTAAAAAGAGATTTATGTTTTAAAATTTTGTATTTAGGTACAAAAGGCAAAAATAAAAAATCCTCTGGCTAAGGAATGCAGAACTGGAAAACCCTAATCAATAAGGGGGTTGCTAACAGACCCTAGATCTAGAATCTGTACTAAGGTATTGCCGACAAGACTTGTCATCACCGAAATAACTCGAAATCAGTCCGCTTAACTGAGGAGGTGAATAGCGATCGATCGGCCATTTCCGCCGTTTCCCTCAACAGTTCAGAATTTTCGTAAATTATTATTAAATATTTAAGGCAGAAGGTGAAGACCGGAATGGTTACTCATGTCGCCAAAGCTTAATGCTGCGATCGTCACTGCCAGAGGCTAAGATTTTGCCATCGGGACTAAAGGCGAGGGTACGGACTTGAGCGGAATGTCCGCTGAGGGTGCGGAGTAGTTTGCCTTGTTCGACTTGCCAAATTTTGATGGTATTATCGCCACTGTCACAGGCGATCGTTTCGCCGTTGGGACTGTAGGCGATCGACCAAACGGAACCGGAACTACCAGTGAGGGTGTTGAGTAATTTTCCGTTGCTTAACTGCCAGAGTTTAACGGTGTTATCGCCGCTGATACTGGCTAAAAGTTCGCCATCGGGACTGAGTGCGATCGCCCAAATTGAGCCAGAATGACCTCCGAGAGTATTTAATAAACTGCCGCTTTGGAGATCCCAAATTTTAATTGTATTATCCCAACTTCCACTAGCGAGAGTTTTCCCATCTGGAGTAATAACGATCGATTCTACAAAGTCAGAATGTCCAGTTAAAGTATTGAGTAATTTACCGCTACTCACCTGCCATAATTTTATATTTCCGTCACCGCTACCACTAATCAAAACTTCTCCATCAGGAGTAAAAGCCAGGGTAAAAATAGTTACAGAATGTCCTGAAAGAGTGCGAATTAAATTACCATTACCCAAGTGCCACAATTTAATAGTGCAGTCAGCACTACCCGAAGCTAAAATTCTCCCATCTGGACTCGTTGCCAAACAAGCAACTGTATCTGAGTGAGCGTTAATGGTAGAAATTAGTCTGCCATTACCGGATTTCCAAAGTTTAATAGTTTTATCAGCACTACCACTAACCAACATCAGTGCATTAGGGCTAAAACTGAGACAAGTAACGGTATCTAAATGTTCTACTAAATTACTTACACATCGCCAGCTACGGATCGGGATTGTTGGTGTAGAATTCGGCATCGGAAGAGTTTTTCTCCAACCTTCAGTGTACAGTTCTTTAAGTACTTCCGTTGCCGATTGATAGCGTTTTTTTAAGGAATCTTTGAGGAGTTTATCTAATACTTGATAAAGCTGATCGCTAATATCTGCACCCAACCGCCGTAAATAATCTCGCCATACCCAACCACCTTCTATAGGATTATAAAGTTCATCAAGTGCAGCTTGGGTTAATAGTTGAATGCAGACAATACCTAGACTATAAAGGTCGCTAGCGGGATAGATTCTGCCTCCGCGCAACTGTTCTAAAGGTGCATATCCTTCAGTAGCGAGATTAAACCGAATTGGGGAGAATTTGTTATCAGTTAATTGTCGAGAAATCCCAAAATCGATTAAGATATGTTTGCGATCGCTCTTTCTCTTAATAATATTCGTCAGCTTAATATCGCGATGGATTGCTTGACGATTATGCACAAATTGCAACACTGGTAAAATATCATGCAACAATTCCCGGATTTGCTGCTCATTGTAAGCACCCTGTTCTTGTAATTGTTGGGATAAATCCTGCCCTTCGACATATTGATTCACCAAATAGAGGCGATTATCCTCTTCAAAATAAGCATAGAGTGAAGGAACTTGGGGATGTTGTTCTCCCAGATGTAGTAACTGTCGCGCCTCCTGTTCAAACATTTGGGTAGTTTTCGCCATTGCCGAGTTATTGTTTTGAATCTGCGGTAAAGGCAAAAATTGCTTGATGACGCAGGGAGAATTTAATCTGTCTGTATCTTCAGCCAAAAAGCTCCTACTAAAAGCCCCTTCACCAATGGGGCGAATGGCTCTGTAGCGTTTTCTCAGGAACAATTCTGCCCCACAAGTGGGACAAGTTTTTGCTTCATCGCGGTTTTGGGGCTTTTTACAGAAGGGGTTGAAGCAATAGCTCATACCTGATAAGAATTAAGCGGCTTGAAATAATGGTAATGCCTACTAGGATAGTTGCGAACAGCAGTTGGATGTTTTTTTGCTGAAATTTTCTGGTTTTAGAGAACAGGGAACGGGAAACAGGGAACAGGGAACAGAAGGCGTACCAGAAATAAAGGGAAAATTTCGGCATTGGTTGCTATAATTTTTAATTAATAAAAACCGAAAATCTAAAACCTAAAATATAAAATCAAATGGCTTCAGTTTTTACCTCAGAAATAATTACTAATTGGCCCGATCATACCCAGTTACCAGAATCAAATGGTACTTTCGTGAAAAATTTTCAAGAACATCCCCAAAGTATACTATTGACTGATTCAATTGAACCAATTTTCCAAACAATTCATCCTGATGGACAATACTGCATCGGTCAAGATTGTGGCATATATTGGCGAATGACTGAACCCCCAGAACGAGGCGCAGAAGCACCTGATTGGTTTTATGTGCCAAACGTACCGCCAATGCTTAATGGTGAAACGCGCCGTTCTTATGTAATGTGGCAAGAATTTCTCCCACCTTTGATAGTTTTAGAATTTGTTTCTGGCGATGGAACAGAAGAACGAGATAGAACTCCCATAACTGGCAAATTTTGGGTTTACGAACAAACAATTCGTCCGGCGTTTTATGGAATTTATGAAGTAAGAAAAGCGAGTGTAGAAGTTTATCATTTGATTGAAAATCGCTTTGAATTACTCAGCGCAAATGAACGCGGACATTACCCAATTGCACCTTTAGGGGTTGAGTTGGGGATTTGGCAAGGACAATATCAAAATATGGAATTGCCTTGGTTGCGCTGGTGGGATTTAGATGGCAATCTATTATTAACAGGTGCTGAACGTGCAGAAAGAGAACGGCAACGTGCCGATCGTTTAGCTGCAAAATTAAGAGAGTTAGGCATCGATCCCGATGTATAATTTTTCTACGGCAATACCGATAAAAAAAGGTGTGAACACCGATCCTGCTAAATGTCACAGCTTTTCTACAATAACTGTAGAAGAAAAAGTAATTAGTAGAGTGCGTCAGATGCTTAAACCGTGATGCAGTCTATCAGATTTCTGGTCTGACGCACCCTACAACTCTACAAGAACTGTAGAAGAAAAAGTGAGTATAGCTAAATAGGGGAATAGACAAGTATGCAACCAAATAATCCTAATCAATTTACAGAAAAAGCTTGGGAAGCGCTAGCTCGCACCCCAGATATTGTAAAAACAACTCAGCAGCAGTATATTGAAAGTGAACATTTGATGAAATCGCTGCTGGAACAAGAAGGTTTAGTTTCCAGTATTTTGAATAAAGCTGGAATAAATGTACAGCGAGTTCGTGATTACACTGATGATTTTATTCGCCGCCAACCTAAAGTTTCCGGTGGTAGTTCGGTTTATTGGAGTCGCAGTGTTGATACTCTGTTAGATAGAGCAGATAATTATCGGAAAGAATTTCAAGATGAATTCATTTCGATCGAACATTTGTTCTTAGCTTTTGCTCAAGACGATCGCTTTGGCAAAGCATTATTCCA
>JBAVZX010000738.1:0-1948 GCA_049589015.1 Phormidium sp.
TAGATATCCTTTTCAGTAATTCCCAGTAATGAGTAGGAAAAAACCCGGAAGCTACAACTTCCTCCACATCCCGTATTTTCTCGGTGGCTAAATTTTCTGGTGGTTGTTCTAGTAACCGAATCGCGATCGCACCCAAAACTTGCGCCCCGAATGGCACACTCAAAATATCTCCAGGTTTTACTTCTAAATCAGCAGGCAACTTGTAAGTATACAATTTTTGGTTTTGTGACTCTGACTGCGTTCCTGGAGAATCTACCAGTACCTCTACCCATCTATTTCTCGGCATGGTAGTTTCATAAGTTGCTTTTGGCTGGGCTAATATTGGGGAAAACTGCCGACGGTGACTAGACATACTGTGAAACAGCCAATATTTTGTTTCTGGAGCCGATCAATACTTAACCCGTTTATTGTACCGGGTTAACAGCTGATTTTGACGGCTAAAAACTTATTTTAAGCCGGAATAAACGGCAAATTTACTAATCAATTTAGCTCATCCAGATAATTTCCTGATTTTGGCTTTTTCTTAAACTTATCCAGCTAATGATAGGTTTTTTCAATAGATAACAACCTCTGGAAGGAGTTTCCTAGCACTAATAAATCAATAAGGTAAAACCCTTTCTCTCTTTGGCAAGACAGTAATTTTACACCCATTGATAGAGAGCAAAGTTCTATGTTACATGAGATGCTGTGATCGCAATCGAAAATTTTTACTAAGTTTTGTTGAGCAGTTCAGCAATGTGGGAACAGAGAAACATTCGTTACAAGTGTTACCAAGGTTTATCTGAACCTAAAAGCTTTCATCTGGTTATTTTGTAGCTGTGAAAACAATGAAAAAAAACACTTGCGGTAGTCTAATAAAGTATTCCTCTAGCTGGACTCTGTTCTCTAAGCAACAAGTACAAAAACTGGCAACATCTAGTTGACCAGACTAAAATAGTCGAAAAGGCTAAAAATCTTAAATCTTTCTAAAGAAATACGAGTAGTTTCGTTCATAATCAGGGGGCAATTTGTGCAGATATATGAGTGAAATGTATTAAAGGAAACGTTGGTTCTAAAACTGTGACTTTAACAAAATTAGAAAAGAGCTTGCTTATGAATATCACCGAGTTAGATTTCCAAGAAACCCAACCATTAGGGATCGCTATTGATGTCGTTACTGATACTGATATCAATATCGAACCATCAGAAGTTGATTTAGCCAATAGTGAAGCAGAACTGGCGGCACCAGAAGAAACAGAAGTTCAAGAAATAGAATCCTATCCGACAGCTGGATATCATAAGATGAACTCAGATGATTCGGTAGGGGCTTTCTTTAAAGAAATGGCGCGGTATCCTCTACTGAAACCAAAAGAGGAAGTGGATTTAGCAAAGCGAGTGCAATTTTTAGTAACTGTAGAGGAATTACAAAGAAGTTTACATCAAGAATTGAGTAAACAAGCAAGTGTATCAGAGATCGCAGCAAAACTGGGATTAACAGAGCGACAATTAGAGCATCGTTTGTATCAAGGAAAAGTGGCGAAACGGAAAATGATTCGCTCTAATCTGCGATTAGTAGTGTCGATCGCCAAGCGATATTTAAATCGAGGAGTGCAATTCTTGGATTTAATTCAAGAAGGTGCAATGGGGTTAAACCGAGCTACAGAAAAGTTTGATCCCGATAAAGGTTATAAGTTTTCTACTTATGCTTATTGGTGGATTCGCCAAGCGATTACGAGAGCGATCGCTAATGATGCACGGACTGTTCGCTTACCAATTCACATTGTCGAAAAACTGAATAAACTGAAAAAAGTCCAACGGGAACTCAAGCAACAATTGCGAAGAAATCCCTCAGAAGCAGAAATAGCTAAAGCTTTAGATATTTCCCTGGAACATCTGCATCAGTTACAACAGTTACGTAGGCGATCGCTTTCTTTAAACCACAGAGTTGGGAGAGAAGAAGATACAGAAT
>JBAVZX010000739.1:0-4486 GCA_049589015.1 Phormidium sp.
CGTTTACAAAAAATTAAAAAGTCTCAAAGAAATGCACCCAGATTGCAACTTAATGCTTACCAATTGTCCGGGTTGCACGGTGTTTCTTGATGCCGAACAGGGAGCTATCAAGGATCTTATGGAAGAAGAGTTTAATGTGAGCATCCTCGACTATGCACAATTGACTGGGTTGCTGTTAGGTTACGATCCTTTTAAAGATTGCGGCATGAATGTGAAAGCTGTTCCGATCGAGCCTTTGCTGGATCAAATTGGTATTCCCTACGACAAATCTAAAACTGCGGAAGAACGCAGAAGACCTTTTTAATAGGAATTCACAGAAATTCATCTTTAGTGACAATAGTTTACTTGGACTAAATAGAACTTAATTTCCTTTGTTCACTAATCAAGCATATAATGATATGGTAGAGGAAAATGGGTAATCCGTACTGCTTCTACCAGCCATTATTCACCACCGATTTTTGGTGTTTTCATAACCTCTGTGCTGTCACCTTCATAACCCAAGAATTGTTTTGAATTAACCAGATGGGATCTTGAAAAATTTATGGGATTACCCCACTTGAAAAGTAAAAAGGAAGGGTTCAATTCAGCTTCAACAACGAAAATTTTTCGTTTTTCTAGGATTAGGAGTATTGTCCTATGAGTACCGTTCTACAACGCCGAAATGAACTTGATATCGGTGGATTGTGGTCAAAATTTGCTAGCTGGATCACTAGTACCGAAAACCGCATTTATATTGGTTGGTTTGGTGTCTTGATGATTCCGACAATTCTGGTGGCTGCAATTACTTTTACGATCGCATTAATTGCCGCACCTCCAGTAGATATGGAAGGAATTCGGGAACCTATTTTTGGCTCAATTCTCAGTAATCAAAATTTCATTACTGCGGCAGTAGTACCAACTTCAGCTGCGATCGGTTTACATTTTTATCCCATTTGGGAAGCTAGTTCTTTAGACGAATGGCTTTACAATGGTGGCCCTTATCAACTCATAGTTTTGCATTTTTTGATCGGTGTTTGGTGTTATTTAGGACGGTTGTGGGAGTTAAGCTATCGCTTGGGAATGCGCCCTTGGATTGCAGTTGCTTTTTCTGCACCCGCCGCCGCAGCTACGGCTATTTTGTTAGTTTATCCGATCGGACAAGGTAGCTTTTCGGAAGGAATGCCTTTAGGAATTTCTGGCACTTTCTATTTCATGTTTTCCCTACAAGCACAGCACAATGTATTAATGCACCCCTTTCATCAGATCGGTGTTGCTGGAGTTTTGGGAGGTGCTTTGTTGAGTTCTTTACATGGTTCATTAGTTACCAGTAGTTTGATTCGGGAAACTAGTGAACTAGAATCTACAAATGCCGGATATAAGTTTGGGCAACAAGAAGGAACTTATAATCTTTTAGCTGGACACGCTGGTTATTTAGGACGTTTGTTAGTTCCGGGAGTTGGCGTTCGCAATAGTCGTTCTGTGCATTTTCTCATGGGTGCTTTACCAACAATTGGAATTTGGTTTGCGGCTTTGGGAATTAGCGCCATGTCTTTTAATTTGAATGGGTTTAATTTTAATCATTCGGTGCTTGATGCTAGTGGAAATGTGATTCCTACTGATGCTGATTTGCTCAATCGGGCAACTATCGGTATTCAAGAAATGCGGGCTCCGAATACGCATCATTTTCCACTTTTGATTTCTGGTAATCAGATGAGTCCAATTAGTGTGAAAAGTGCGCCTGTTGTTAGTTAGTTAAGTTATAGCAATCCTCATTTTTTTGAACCGCAGAGGCGCAGAGAACACAGAGAGAGGAGAGAGAGTAGGGGTGAAGCATTCGGGTCACAATTTATAGCTAAAAACCTAGATTTTCTGCCCGAATGCTTCGCCCCCTACACACCAAAGGATTGCTATATTTTTCATCTAAGTAATGCAGCGACTTAGATTTTTTCCGAGTCGCTGTGTTAGTTTTTACAATTCATTTAGGATTGCTTTATGTGGAAAGGTTTTTATCGGATAGTTATTGGTTTGTTGGCGATCGCTATTTACCTAATTCCCCTACCTGCACAAGCTGAAACAAATCCCGCTGAATTAGCGAAAGCTATTGAAGCAATTGAAAATCTGGATTTGATGCGTTCTGGATTAGCTTCTACACTGGAAGGAAAGACTGAACCGCCAACGTTACAAACGATGAAAGAAGTGTGCCGTCCGGTGGGAATGCAAGCTGTTAAACTTAGTCAAGAAAATGGTTGGCAGGTTAAACAAATTGCTAGTAAATATCGCAATCCTAGCCACGCGCCTGATAATTTGGCAGCGAAAATTGCTTTGGCAAGGTTTGAACAAAATCCCGAATTAATGGGTTTTTGGCAGCGAGAAACAATTAAGGGAGCAGCGGGAACTCGTTATTATCGACGGATTAATGTCGAAGCTAGTTGTTTGGTTTGTCATGGGCAAAAAGGCGATCGACCTCAGTTTGTCAAAGATAAATATCCTGAAGATTTAGCTTACAATTTTAATGTTGGTGATTTGCGGGGAATGTATGCTGCATTTATTCCCGATTTACAACAAGCGTTGTCAGATGCAGCAAGTAATGATTAAACTTTCAATTTGGAATTACTTTATGAAATGTCGTGTGAGAAAATTCTTTTCCCGGTTGCTGTTATTGGGAGTTTTAGTGTTGAGTATATCACTCATATCTGATATATTAAATACTGCCACCGCAGCCGCAGCAATTCGCCAGTTAGAAGAAGCACCTGGACAAGTAGTTTATCAGTCGAGAGAAACTTTAAAAGATCAGCAGGGAAATCGTTGGGGTGCGATCGCTTTTAAACGCATTCGTCCTGATGGTAAAGCAACTTTTGAATTGCGATTAGTCGGTTTTCCGGGGATGGCGGAGATCGATCGGACCAAACCCCTATTACTAACAAATTCACTCGGTAAAAATTGGCAAGCTAATGATGCCTCCGCTAATATTTTTACTGATGAGATCCAACCTCATGTAGGACAGTACGATCTTCAGCCATTAGTCACACAGTTACAGACAGCAATTCCCCTAACATTGACACTACCAACAGTTAATGGAGAACCTGTTAAACTGTCCATTTCTCCATCTTTAGTTCAAGAATGGCAAACTGTTGCTAACTATTGATTTGATCCCCCTAAATCCCCCTTAAAAAGGGGGACATTGAAACTCTTAAAAAGGGGGACTTTGAAACCTTTAAAAAGGGGGACTTTGAAACCCTTAAAAAGGGGGACTTTGAAACCCTTAAAAAGGGAGACTTTTCTAGTTCCCCCCTTGTTAAGGGGGGTTAGGGGGGATCTAATCACCAAAATTGTTGATTCAATAAATTTACAAGAAAGCAATGAATAATTACCAAAGCAGAAACTTAAAATGTTGGAGACTTGCTGTTTTATCCGTGGTAGCAATAGCTGCCAGTTCAACAATAAATAATGCCACAGCGAACACAAAACTCGATAACCAAACCCAACAGGCAATGATTGATTCTATCAATGATGAATATCAAGCCCGTGCTTTTTATAACGCTGTAATTAAAAAGTTTGGTGAAGTACGTCCTTTTAGTAACATTGTCCATGCCGAAGATCGCCATGTCACTTTATGGAAGACAATTTTTACTCAGTATGGGCTACCAATACCCCCAGATAAATTTGCTGAGAAAGTAGATGTTCCCGATACTTTGCAAGCAGCTTGTCAAGCCGGAGTGAAAGCCGAAATTGCTAATGTTGCTATGTACGATCGCTTTTTAACTTTTGTGCAACAACCCGATCTTCGTGCCGCATTTAATCAACTGCGTCAAGTTTCCCAAGAACGACATCTTCCCGCTTTTCAACGTTGTGGAGGTCGCCTAAATTAACTATAAAATACTTAGGTTTTTCTCCAAATACTCTTGCCAAGTTGGTTCTTTAATATAAGGTTTGAGTAGCTCAAAACTGGCAGAGAAAAGTGACCTAACAAATTGTAGAGACTAAGAAACCCGGTTTTCCCTTAAAGTGAAAAAACCGGGTTTAGGGAGCAGAGAAAAAAATTAAGTCAATCAAATCACGGGAAAACTGGTAGGGGCGATCGGTTCTATATCAAAATCATAACCACCGATTTGGTTAGTGCGTAAAACCCAAATTGTTGCACCATATTTGAGAAAAGAATGAGCGATCGCATTACTAGCAACACGGGGAAGTAAAGTACGCCAACTACCTAAACCAGTTAAGAGATTTTGAATTGGATTATCTTCCAAAGTACAGCCCAAATTATACTCATTATTTTCCCAATCAGAACGAGGCCCACCTAAAGGTTGCAGTTCTCTTTGCAATTCTTTTTTCAACAATTTGAGTTCTTGGTAACGCCGTCCTTGTTCTGGACTAACTTCTATTAATTTTGTGATTATTTCTGGGTGAGATTGCACAAATTTTGCTGTTTGCGTCAAACTAGCAAATAATGCTTGATTAGAGTCTTGAGCACAATTATTTGCGGGGCCAACATAAGTTCCTCCGGTAC
>JBAVZX010000740.1:0-3293 GCA_049589015.1 Phormidium sp.
GCCTTACATCGCTTCTATGGGGATCTATGTCTTTAAAAAAGAGGTGTTGTTTGAACTGCTAAAAGCATACCCAGACAGCACAGACTTCGGTAAAGAAATTATTCCCTCATCATCGACAGATCTCAACGTTCAAGCCTACCTATTTAACGGGTATTGGGAAGATATCGGAACAATTGAAGCTTTCTACGATGCCAACTTAGCCTTAACCAGACAACCTCGCCCGCCCTTTAGCTTCTACGACGAAGCTGCCCCGATTTACACTCGCGCTCGTTACCTGCCACCAACAAAATTGTTAGATTGTAAGGTGACTGAATCGATGATTGGGGAAGGTTGTATTTTAAAAGATTGCCGCATCGATCATTCAGTATTGGGTGTGCGAAGCCGTGTAGAAGGAGGTTGTTTAATCGAAGATACCCTAATTATGGGGGCAGACTTTTACCAACCTTTTAGCGAACGGGAATCTGATTGCCATCATACTCAAGTCCCATTAGGCATCGGCGCAAACACCACAATTCGGCGTGCGATCATTGACAAAAATGCCCACATCGGTTGTGATGTCCAAATTATCAATAAAGATAACGTACAAGAAGCCGATCGCGAAAACGACGGATTTTATATCCGTAGCGGCATCATCGTTGTCTTGAAAAATGCCGTGATTCCCGATGGCACAATCATTTAGTCAATAGTCAATAGTCATTGGTCATTGGTCATTGATAATCAGGAACAAGATCTAGACAAATCACAAATGACTATTGACCAATGACAAAACTAATTCTTTTGATCGGGCTTCCTGGTAGCGGTAAATCTACCCTAGCCCAAAAGCTAATCGCAGAACCGCCCCAAAGTTTGTTAATTTCTACAGACACTATTCGGGGTCAACTGTTTGGAGATGAAGCTATCCAGGGTCCTTGGTTACTAGTTTGGCGAGAGTTACAGCGACAACTGCAACAAGCCGCCCTAGCAATTGCCCAAGGACAAGCCACCCTCGCCATTTACGATGCTACCAATGCCGCACGTCGCCAACGCAAAGATGCGATCGCCCTTTGTCGCGAAACAGGCTTTACCCACATCACCGGATTATGGTTCGATACCCCCATTTGGCTTTGTCTCTCCCGCAACCGTGGTCGCCAACGTCAAGTACCCGAAGAAGTCATTTTCCGAATGTATCGTCAATTACGCGATGCCCCCCCAACTTTGGTAGATGGATTCGATGACTTAATTCGCTACCATCTTGATGAATTCATAATTGTGGAATAACCGTACCAAACCGAACTTGCAGCCATAATATCTTTAACTGCACAATAAAAATGAGTCTATCTATACCTATTCCTTACCATTTTTTGATGATCGCTGACTGCTCCAACAATACTTAACCGTTGAACCTAAAATTTAAAAACTCTCACTAAAAAAATCATGTCTAGCACATAATAAATCAAGAGAAAATTACAGCTAATCTTTGCTTTATAGGAGACAAACTAAATGGCTACCACTGACTTTAAAGACTATTATGCCGTCCTGGGGGTGAGTAAAACCGCTAGCGCCGACGAAATTAAAAAAGTTTATCGTCGCCTCGCACGTAAGTATCACCCAGACATGAACCCCGGTAACAAACAAGCTGAAGCCCGCTTCAAAGAAGTTACCGAAGCCTACGAAGTACTTTCCGACCCCGATAAACGCAAAAAATACGACCAATTCGGTCAATACTGGAAACAAGCTGACCAAGCATGGTCTAACACTGGTGGCGCAGGCGCACCAGGAGTCGATTTTAACGGCTTTGACTTCAGTCAGTACGGTAGTTTCGACGAATTCATTAACGAATTATTAGGTCGCTACAATACAGGAACTACTGGAACTAGTTCTGGCGGTAGACGTTCCACGAACCGCAGTTACGGCTATCGCACCAGCCCAGGTGGACCTAGTGGCTTTGGTGGTAGCGGTTTTAGCGGCTTTGATGGCTTTGATAATCAAACATCAGCAAATGTGGGCGTTGCTGACAGAGAAGCGAACCTCAGCCTCACATTTGCCGAAGCATTTCATGGGGTACAAAAGCGTTTAGATTTAGGTACAGAAGTCGTAGATGTTCGCATTCCCGCAGGTGCTAAAAAAGGTACTCGAATTCGTTTGAAAGGTAAAGGTTCTTTCAACTCTGTAAATCAACAACGTGGTGATTTGTACCTCAATGTAGAACTGCAACCGCACAATTTCTTTCAATTTGATGGCGATAATTTAGTTTGTGAAGTGCCAATTACTCCCGATGAAGCTGTTTTAGGCGCACCAATAGAAGTACCGACTCCCGATGGTTCGGTAACTGTTAATGTTCCCGCTGGTGTGCGTTCCGGTCAATCTCTGCGACTGCGCGGAAAAGGTTGGCCTAATCCTAAAGGTGGACGCAGCGATCAAATGGTGAAAATTTCCATTGTTCCACCCAAAGAACTTAGCCAAACTGAACGAGAATATTACGAAAAAATTCGTGCCTCCCGCACTTTCAACCCCCGAAGTAACCTAAAACAAATCCAATTGTAATGCCATCACTCAACGGTTCGTAGTAGCGACTTTAGTCGTACTCTCTTTAAGAGAAGGACTGAAGTCCCCACAACGAACCAAGATTAAGTTTTGATGATTAAAAACATTCCCACAGCAATCATTACACAGCCAGAACCACCATTGCCGTAAATAATGCCACAATGTTGCTAAGTGACATACTGGTTTGCATGAGAAAGTCTTCAAATCGCCGTCAATAAATACTCAACTGAAGCATTAGGTGATAAAAAAGAAAACAGATGTTTGTAAACTAACTTACCTTCTTTATCTAACACAAATTGCGCTGGTAAAGGCGCACCTAACGCTTGACCAACTTGATATTCTCGAAACACCCAACAACTCGGATCACTCAATAACGGCATTTTTAAACCCAAGTCTGTGACAACTTTTTCGCTTTGTTGTTTATCAGTACTGGTAATCATTAAAACCTCTATCCCTCTGCTAGCAAACAATTCATAGTTTTCATTCATCGCCTTAATGTGGGGATAGCACAGAGGACAGTATTGTTTTTCCGTGAAAATCCGGGTAAAAGCTAAAACAACTGGCTGTTTACCTCGAAAATTCGATAACCTCACTGGCTGACTATTGGTAATATCTAGCAGTTCAAAATCTTTAGTAACTGCCCCTAATCGTAGTTCATTATCTCAATGTCGCAAGAAGACTCCCGTTACACCCGATAGGGTTAGCGGGAGATGAATTGCGACCAAGAACTCAGATTGAGCGTAGCGAATCAATATAATTTGACGCTGACA
>JBAVZX010000741.1:0-7121 GCA_049589015.1 Phormidium sp.
CATGAAACGTCTCTACTCAGATCTTGCACCAAGGCTAAAAACCGGGTTTCTTGCCAATAACTAAACCTGAAACCCTAGATTTTCCGTGAAGAAACCCGGTTTTTCAAGTCTTGTTGAGAGTGGTGCAAGATCTCAGTCTACTCTACCGGAATGATTTTGCAGGTGAACGAATTTTCCGACCATGACTTTCTGGAACTCGCCGGAGTTGTAGCCAAAACAGCTACTTTTGCAGATATTCAAATATTTCAATATGGTTTAACAGATGTGAACAGATTTGGCGGGATAAATCATGATGGGAAACATTTTTCAACCATTTCATCTACTGTTTCTGTTATTTTAGTAGCCTGGTTACTCGCACGTCGTATTCAATACCTTGTGGATGGTCAGTTCTGGCTTGTACCTTTGCCATATTGTCGGCTGTTTCTTTAGATTGTGCATCAATCTCGTAGCGTGTCGTTTCCCTGTTACAGGTATTGGTTGCTGGTTCAAAATATTCTTTGATATCAACCAATACTTCATAAGTGTGATTCATTTTGGGTGCCTCCTCGTTTTACTTGTAAAGGATTGAGATTTATAGAAATTAGTATAAGAACACTAGCAGGATCAATCCTTAAATGAATACAATTCTTAGCAACTCTTTATGCTTTACTCAATAAACTATCGTTACTAGTTTTTTCAGTTTGAAAAGAGTTGTTAAAAAATGTTAATTTGAACTGTGCAATAAAATTTCCATCAAAAAATTTTATCTAAACCCGCCCAGACCAAGCATCTGTAGCAAACATTTAAGTAATCGATAGAAGAGGTTAGAGTTAGAGTAGTAAAATTTTAAGTGTAAATCTTTTGAATTCAGTTAAAATACGTTCTAAAAAAGTGGAGTATGTTCGCGATCGACGACCCAATTATCTGCTCTCAATTAGCGGGATATGAACGACTACAAACACCGATTTGGATTTTTGATATCCAACATCTGACAATGAGGTGGGCGAATCGCGCCGCTTTGTTGCTCTGGAATGCCACCAGTTTAGAAGAATTGCTTAGTCGCGATTTTAGCCAAGTTTCTACTGCGACTTACACACGCTTGCAAAGTTATTTAGAGCAGTTTGAGCAGGGTGAAACAGTAATTGAGCAGTGGACATTTTATCCGGGAGAAAATGCCATATCTGTTCGTTGTACCTGTTCCGGTATTTTTCTGGAAAACGGAAGCTTAGCAATGTTAGTGGAAGCAGAAAAAATTGCTAATCTTGAACCAGATACACTTCGTTCTGTAGAAGCATTACGTCACACAACAGTCATAATTTCTTTATGCAATGAAGCTGGGGAGTTGCTATTTCAAAATCCAGCAGCTATTACTTGTTATGGTAATCATATATCACATCCCGAAAATCAGCATTTAAAGCAGCGGTTTTTCAATCAAAATATTTGGCTGCAAGCGGAGCAAGAATTAATTGCTAGAGGCAGATTTAATGCTGATATTCAAGTGTTAACTAAACAGGGAGTACGTTGGCATTCTCTAGAAATTTGCCAAACGAAAGATCCGATAAATGGTTGTAATATGCTGTTGGTAAATGAACATGATATCACCGCATTGAAGCAAACTGAAGAGAAATTACGTTGGAAACAAACTTTATTGCGATCGATGACTAATGCGTCCCCCTTAGCTTTTTATGTAGTTGATAATCGTACCGATCAAATTCTCTACTTTAATCCTCAGTTTTGCCAAATTTGGGGAATTGAACATTTAACACAAGAAATGCAGTCCGGTCAAGTAAAAAATAATGATGTGATTGCTCATTGTGTAGATATACTATTAGATGTTGCGGCATTTGCTGAAACTTGTAAACCATTACAAAATGAAGAAAACCGGGCAATTGTAGAAGATGAAATTCCTTTTAGGGATGGGAGGATTATTCGGCGTTTTTCCACACAAATTTGCGACCAAGACGATCGCTATTTTGGCAGACTTTACATATTTGAAGATATCACGGAACGCAAACGTATTGAAGAACAATTAAAATTAGCAGACTTTTCCGTAGAAAATTCTTCTCTTGCTACAGTCTGGATCGATCGCAATGCAAGAATTTTGCGTACCAATAAAAAAGCTTGTGAACAATATGGTTGTTCCCGTGAAGAGTTGTTATCAATGCAGGCTTGGGATGCCGATCCTAACTTTTCAAAAGCAGCATGGCCCGCCCATTGGGAAGAACTAAAACGGCAAAAAACTATGTCCTTTACGTCAGAACATCACACCAAAGACGGTACAACTATTCCTGTAGAAATTACATTGAGTTATTTGGATTTTAATGGCAAAGAATATAACTTTGCCTCGGCGCGTGATATTAGCGATCAAGTAGAAGTAGAAAAAGCCTTGCGACAGAACGAAGAACGAATGCAAGCACTATTAAAAGCCATACCCGACACAATGTTTCGTCACCGAGTAGATGGCACTTATTTAGATGTACAAGCAAATGAAAATAGTTTAATCTTACCCCCAGAAGTTCTCATAGGCAAAAACTTAATAGACTTGCCTATTCCTGAACACATTAAAATAGGATTGCTAAAAAATTTCCAAGCCGCAGTCGCCACCGGAAAACTACAAACCTTTGAGCATGATTTGGAAAAACCTGATGGAATGTACATTTATGAAGCTCGAATTATCAAAAGCGGTGCTGATGAAATTGTTTGTATTGTCCGGGACATCACTGAACGCAAACAAGTAGAAGAAGTTCTACAAAAGGCACTTGCAGCAGCACAAGCAGCATCGATTTCTAAAAGCCGCTTTCTTTCCCACATGAGCCACGAACTACGAACACCTCTGAATGCTATTCTCGGTTTTAGTCAGGTAATGGCAAGAAGCAATTCTCTATCTTCTGAACAACAAGAACAGCTAAAAATTATTAATCGCAGTGGCGAACATTTGTTAAATTTGATCAACGACATTTTATCAATGTCCAAAATTGAAGCAGGTCAAGTTACAGTTAACGAAAATCGCTTTGATCTCTATCAATTACTCGAAGACATAGAACAAATGTTATGCTTTAAAGCTGATGCTAAAGGCTTACAATTAATTTTTGAACGAGCAGCAAATGTTCCCCAATATATTGAAACGGATGAAAGCAAGTTGCGGCAAATTTTAATTAATTTGCTAGGAAATGCTCTTAAATTTACAAATGAAGGTAGTATTTATTTAAGGGCAAAGTTGGGAAATAGGGAGCAAGATAAATCTTTAATTATTTTTGAAGTAGAAGACACAGGTCCTGGGATAGCGCCTGAAGAAATTTCGACAATGTTTGATCCGTTTGTCCAAACTGAAACAGGTCGTCAATCCATGCAAGGAACAGGTTTGGGTTTACCGATTAGCCGACAATTTGTGCGCTTAATGGGGGGAGATATTATAGTTCAAAGCCAGTTGGGTAAAGGGACAATTTTTACTTTTGATATTCGATTTAAACAAGTTGTGGCTATTCCCGAAAAGAGTTCATTGACTCCTAAGCAAGTGATTGGATTACAACCTAATCAGCCTACTTATCGGATTTTAATAGTTGAAGATATTGCAGAAAATCGTTTGTTATTAGTTAAGTTATTGAAACCCTTGGGATTTGAAGTGCAGGAAGCGGTTAATGGTCAAGAAGCGATCGCTCTATGGTCAACTTGGCAACCTCACCTAATTTGGATGGATATGCGAATGCCAATAATCGACGGTTATGAAGCAACTAAACAAATTAAAGCCTTGCAACAACAAAGATTGACAATCGAAAATATTCCCAAAACTGTAATCATTGCCCTAACAGCTAGCGCTTTTGAAGAAGAACAATCGAGTATTTTCTCAGTTGGTTGTGATGACTTGGTGTGTAAACCTTTTCAAGAGCTAGAGTTGTTTGAAAAAATGGCTCAATATTTAGGAGTGCGCTATATTTATGCAGATAAAAATCAATCGGCTTCCTTAAATTCAGCAACACCCAAGAAGTTGCAGATAGAAGATTTAAAAGTCATGCCGACTCAGTGGATAGAAGAACTACATCAAGCAGTACTCTGCGTTAATGATGATATTATTTTGGAATTAGTTAAGCAAATTCCTGAGACTGAAGCAGCTTTGGCTAATACTCTGACAGATTTAGTCAATAACTTTCGCCTCGATTTAATCTTAAAGTTAACCGAAACACTTATACCTTCCGACCAGTGAGAAACCACCCTTTTGGGTGAATCGCTTTCAGTCTAAGTTGTTAATAATGGAATCAAGGTTAAAGATTTATCAGCTTCTATTCCCAAACTCTATACAGAACTAAGAGCCGATCTCCAATTTTAGAGATCGGCTCAATTATTAGTGAATCTGAGTTGAAAGCAGTAGTAATTATCGCCAAAAAAAAGCGATCGCATTTTGATAACCTCTTTATAAAAATATCTTAACCATGCCATGAGACGATAAACGTTTTATGTAACGAAGCTAAACTCATGACATTACAAATTACCAGCATATTTGACAGTCGTTTTTACCTGGCACAAAATCAAGATGTTGCTGTCGCTGTTGCTAGAGGTGATTTTGCCGGAGGTGCATTAGAACACTTTCTCCGCTTTGGACAATTTGAAAATCGCGACCCTAGCAGTTTTTTCAACACTAACTTTTACTTCCAAAGAAATACAGATGTTTTACAAGCGGTAAATGTGCGGGTTTTCCGCAGTGCTTTTGAACATTTCCTCGCTGCCGGACAATTTGAAGGACGCGATCCTAGTACTCTTTTTAATAGCAACTTTTATTTACAAAGAAATACAGATGTCCAACAAGCCGTAAATACTGGTAGTGTAAGAAATGCTTTCTTTCACTTTATTGACTATGGACAATTTGAACAACGTCAACCCAGCACCGAGTTTAATCCCAGTATTTATTTACAACAAAATCCCGATGTTCAAACGGCGGTTACATCTGGTACTATTGCTAGTGCTTTCCAGCATTTTGTTCAGTATGGCAGATTTGAGGGTCGGCCTGGGGGAGTAGGAACAGTTCCCGGCAGTTTCTCACTTCAGTTATTGCACGCTTCCGACTTTGAAGGGGGAGTTTCTGCATTAGATGATGCGCCGAGAATGTCATCTGTAGTTAATGGTTTGCGATCGCAATTTCCCAACAATACCCTATTCCTTTCTTCCGGCGATAACTACATCCCAGGCCCATTTTTTGCCGCTAGCAGCGACCCCTCTTTAAGACCAGTTTTAGGTAGAGAAGATATCGGTCGCGGTGATATTGCTATCCTCAATTCATTGGGTGTACAAGCTGCCGTTTTCGGCAACCACGAATTTGACCAAGGTACGAGACAAGTTAGGACCTTAATTGCCAAAGACCGTGAATATTCTGGCACAACTTTCCCCTATTTAAGCACCAATTTAAACTTTGCCACTGATGCCAACTTGCGAGATTTAGTAGTAGCAGATGGTCAAGAAGCCAGCACAATTCCTAACAGTATTGCTAAAAGCACTGTGATTACAGTGAATGGCGAAAGAATTGGAATAGTTGGTGCAACTACCCCCACATTACCCAGCATTTCTTCCCCCGGAGATGTAGGAGTTTCGCCAGCAAACTCTCAAGATTTAGATGCTTTAGCTGCCACAATTCAACCATCAATTGATGCCTTAACAGGACAAGGAATAAACAAAGTTATTCTACTGGCACACTTGCAACAATTGGATTTAGAATTAAACTTAGCTCCCAGGTTGCGAGATGTCGATATAATAGTAGCTGGTGGTTCGCATAGATTGTTATCTGATTTTAGCGATCGCCTAAGAATAGGAGACACTTCAGGCGGCGATTATCCCATATTAAGAACCTCCGCCACAGGCGAACCAATAGTAGTAGTAAACACAACAAGTAATTACAAATATGTCGGTCGTTTAGTCACAGAATTCGACTCCCAAGGAAGAGTAATTACTCAAAGCTTAAATCCTGAAATTAACGGCGCTTACGCCACAGATCAACAAGGAGTAATTGCCACAGGAAACGCCACCCCAAATCCCAAAGTTGCCGAAGTAACCCAAGCACTAAAAACCGTCATTAATACCAAAGACGCGGAAACTTTTGGACGCACTGATGTCTACTTAAATGGTGAAAGAAACTCAGTTCGTACCGAAGAAACCAACTTAGGAAACTTAACCTCTGATGCCAATCTTGCCGCAGCCAGAACAGTCGATCCTTCCGTAGTAATTTCCCTCAAAAATGGAGGTGGAATTCGAGAAGCTATTGGCGCAGTTATTGGCGCAGGTGGCAACGATCCAAACGCCGGACAAAAGATTCCTCCAGTAGCTAATCCTAGCGCAGGTAAAGAAGCAGGTGAAATTTCCCGCCTCGACATAGAAAACAGTTTGAGATTCAACAATCAGTTAACCTTGTTAACATTAACCGCCCAACAATTACAACAAGTAATTGAACATGGATTAGCTGATTCTGCCCCTGGAAGAACCCCCGGACGTTTTCCCCAAGTAGCAGGAATTGCATTTAGTTTTAATCTGAATCAACCTGTCGGAAATCGAGTAGTATCTTTAGCTGTTAAAGATGCTAACGGAAATACCACCGATGTAATAGTTCAAAATGGGCAATTAGTTGGCGATCCAAATCGCACTTTCCGCACAGTTACTTTAAACTTTTTAGCAACTGGCGGTGATGGTTATCCATTCCCCAATTTCCCCGCAGCAAACCCTGTAGAAACAGGCATTGGTGAACAAACAGCTTTAGCAAATTATTTAACTCAAAGATTTGCTAATACGCCTTTTAATATTGCAGATGTAGGAGTAGCGCAAGACACCAGAATTCAAAATTTAACCGCCAGAACCGACACCGTAATTTCGGGAACTTCCGCAGCACAATCATTTGCAAATCTGCAATTATTTAATGATGATTTTGTAGTTACCGATTCTTCAATGAACATTTTGGCACAAAGTTTTGCCGATCCGTTAAGTGGAATTTTGTCTAGTTCTTCGGAAGTTTCAATGAGTAATCAACCAGAACTTGTGTTGAATTCTAATTTGTCAAATATGTCGGAAACTAATTTGTTTTAGTTGATAGATTGCTTCGAGTTGAAATTCCAGGCTAATAGCTAAATCCCGCCTGCGATTCAAATCGCAGGCTAATAGCTAAAGTC
>JBAVZX010000742.1:0-2074 GCA_049589015.1 Phormidium sp.
ATGTTAGAGTCTTTCTCATATCCAGAAAACACCGAAACAAAGCGGTAAAGAAACTAACTCTCTTTTGATCGATTTTATGGGAACAATACAGACCTCTTGCAAAAATAGACAATTTCTATGTTCATCTGTGGTAAAAAAAAACCAAGATTTATGACTTTTGCAAGAAGTCTAACCAAAAACTTTATCCGTCCCCAATACCCACCAGAGGAGATTTCGACCATTGATCATTTTCAACTAATGTATGAACTTGCCATTCTGGGGAAGTTTCAGGAAAATCAGAGCGATAGTGACCGCCACGACTTTCAGTGCGGAAAACAGCACTTCTGAGGATTAAGTATGCCACATCTAAAAGATTTCGCGTCTCTCCCCAAAGCTTAATTTGGCCTTCTATGTCCGGGAAATTTAACAAAACTGACTGTGGCGGTTGTAAGTTTTGTAAGGACTGACTAAACTCCAAAGCAGCAAAATCTTTTTGCCACAATTCTACCTGAGCGATCGCACCTTCTAACTCATCCCCTCGCCGCGAAATCCCCGCACACCGCCACATCAACCGCGGTAACTCCTGGCGAATAAATTCAACTAAAGAAGGCAGAGGGCAGAAAGCAGAAGGCAGAAGGGAAATTTTCTCCTTTTCCTCTTGTTCCCGACTTTCAACCTGCAAATTACTCATTTGTCTGCCAAACACGACACACTCTAGCAGAGAATTACTCGCCAAACGATTAGCGCCGTGAACACCCGTACTCGCAGTTTCCCCCACCGCATATAATCCCGGAATAGAAGTTTGATTCATCAAATCAACCAAAATTCCCCCCATCCAATAATGAGCAGCAGGAGAAACCGGAATTGGTTCTGAGAATACATCAATTCCCCAATGTTGGCAAACCTGAATAATATTTGGAAAACGATAGCGAATTTTTTCTGCGGGAATCGGGCGTAAATCTAGCCAAACATGAGGTTCACCTGTATGTTGTAAATGGTGAAAAATCGCTCTACTCACCACATCTCTCGGAGCAAGTTCACCCTTTGGATGATAATCAAAAGCAAAACGATAGCCTTGAGAATCTACTAAATGAGCACCTTCACCCCTTACAGCTTCACTAATTAAAAAATGTGGCGCACCTGATTTCATTAAAGCTGTAGGATGAAACTGGCAGAATTCCAAATCTCGGACGATCGCACCTGCACGATAAGCCAATGCTACACCATCACCAGTACTAACAGCCGGATTAGTAGTTTGGCAAAATACTTGTCCCCCACCCCCAGTTGCTAACACCACAACTTCAGCACTTACCCAAAGTAACTCACCTTGGTAAATTAAACTTACCCCTTGACAATGCCCATTTTCTGACAGCCAAAGATCCAAAACAAAAGCTGGCGAAAGCACCTGAATATTGGGGCGTTCCAAAAGTTTAGCACTGAGAACACTGACAACAGCCCTTCCCGTAGTATCAGCTGCATGAAGCACCCGCGGACGGGAGTGTGCAGCTTCTAAAGTTAAAGCTAAACCATCGCCCTTGCGATCGAAACCTACCCCCATTTGTACCAAAGAATCAATACAACTGGGTGCTTGTTCCACCAAAAACTTTACCGCCTCCCACTGACAAAGACCAGCCCCAGCGTGCATGGTATCTTCAATATGCAAATCTGGGGAATCACTCGGATCAATAACAGCAGCAATACCCCCCTGCGCCCAATCACTAGCAGATAAAGGCAAGCTATCCTTAGTAATTAAGCCCACTTGTAACGATTCTGGCAAACAAAGTGCTGTATAGAGACCAGCAGCACCCGCCCCAACTACTAAAACATCGAATCTATTCCCCAAAGAACTCGAAATAGAAGAGTGCAAACACAACTCCCAGAAAAACTTTACTTACAGAGTACTTTGACATCCTCCCCGGTGTAAACGCACGGGGATTCCCAGAATCACTTCTTGGGCTTCCTCTTTCCACGACTCGGCTTACCCAGAGGAGTTTCCTCACCTAAGCAGAGGTCGATATCTCCAGAGGCGTTAGTTCCCGTATGCCCTACGGTACGAAGTGCCTTTTCAAGTATGTTTATTGCGGCATTCCAATCG
>JBAVZX010000743.1:0-3055 GCA_049589015.1 Phormidium sp.
AGGCAAAGCAGAAACATAGCCACCAAATCCCCAAAATAACCACTTATCTAACACTTTAAACCGAAACCATCCTTCAGGTAAAGGTAAGAAAGTTTTAATGGACCCATACAAAACCAACAAAGCAGCAGCCGCTACTAAGAGATAATTAACAAAAACCACCAAAGCCTTAGACCGTAAATCCAAATTTGCTGTGTCAATATTTAATAATTTTAGCGTTATTGGTAACACCAAAATCGACACCAAAATTTGCATCAGAAAAAAGCCAGCCACAAACACCTGTAAAATAATTTCCCCATCCCAAGGTGTTGACCAACTTAAATCTCCATTTTGCGCCAATAGAGAATCTTTACCTTTAATTGCCCTTTGAATTAATAGGAAAAGTGTTAATCCCACCCCAATCAAAAAACCTATTGTTGGTACAGCCCCCACAATTGCCAATTTGAATACAGCTTGTTCTGCTATTTCTTGTTCAGCTTCCTTTAGTTCCGCTAAAGCTTCTTCTCTTTGCTGTAAACTATAAAGTTGAGCTAAAGCTTGATTACGAAACCAACCATTCAAACTTTTTTTAATTGTTGCTTCAGAATTAGGTAAAATTTGCGCTGGCTTACTCCACAAACCAAGCAAAACTTCAGAAGTTTTCAAAGATTGAGCATCTGAATTTTTTGCTGTCAAGTTTTGAATTACTGATTGCCAATTTTCAATTGCTGCTTCTGTTTCTCCTTGTTTAGCCTGTAAAATACCCAAACGTAAATCTGCTTCATTAATGAAATCTTGCAACTGATTAATAGTTGTTTCTAGTTGTTGAGTTTTCGCTGGCAAAGCTTCCGCTTGCGTCTTAGCTTTGGTTAAATTAGTCTCAGCTTGTTCTCGCACTTCTTGATACTGCTTTTGGGCATTTTTCAAAGGTTCTACGCCAATTAAAGTATCGCGGAGAGATTTACTATTCCCTTCCTCTCCTGCTTCCCCTTGCCACTCAGTTGCGTGCAGTAGTAAATTAGTTTGGTAAAGTTCCAAACGGCTTTGAATTTGTGGCTGTTGCCAACTCCCTAACAAAGATGGGCCAATGAAAAACACAACTAAAAAAACTGTTAGGAAACCTAAAATTATCCTTTTGAGTGTCATTTGATGCTCCGCAATTTATCCTTACTATTAAAGCTTATTTCGGATGTAATGAGTGTAGCTAGTTTAAATTTGACCAAAATAGAAAGTATCTGTATTAGGATCGATCGCAAATCGTATCCTCTCCAAAAATCCATTTAGCCCAATAAAAGAAGGAAAATCACCCCAATACTCCTCTTCATCTTCTAGATCAAGATTTTCAAAAGATATGTATTCATCTTCTAATAGAAAGTACTGCGCTTCTTCCTGATTCGGAAATTTAAATTTAGAACCATCAGAATCTAAGACTTCGGTAGATCTATCGCTGTAAACTTGTAGTCGAGTCCAACGCAGATTTGGAAAACAACAATACATTAGCCACCAACTTTCCTTGACAATTGTTTCCTGATTTGATTGCATTCTGAGTCCTCAAGCTGAAATGGCACAATTAGGTTAAGAAATCGGATTTATGGTTGAGTCTGCGATCGGATAAACAAAACTATCGAAATGTCCAACCATGAGGTAAAATCTTCTTGGCACAATTATGCTCTGCCGCTCCCTCACCGAAAACCTTTGTGGAGGATAAAACTCTGTCAACTCGTGTGATCATTGTCCGTCACGGGCAAAGCAGCTACAACAAAGAAAAAAGAATCCAAGGTCGCTTAGATGCGTCTATCTTAACGGAAGAAGGCCGTGGTACTGCCGTTCAAGTTGCTAGCGCCCTCAAAGGACTGAAATTTGCTGCAATTTATAGTAGTCCTTTACAACGTGCAAAAGAAACAGCATTAACTATTTTTTCCTGTTTAGAAACATCAGATCCAAATTACGTAGAAGTCAAAGATAATCTGATGGAAATTCACTTACCTCTTTGGCAAGGAATGTTAAAAGAAGAGGTAAAAGAAAAGTTTCTCGAAGATTATAAATGTTGGAAGCATCGCCCTCATGAATTGCGAATGCTAGTCCCAGCAGAAACAGGCGAAACAGCAGAATATTTCCCAGTTCTAGCATTATTTGAACAAGCTAAGTTATTCTGGCAAGAAATATTACCGCGCCATCAAGGACAAACAATTATGATTGTGGCGCATAACGGCATTAATCGGTCTTTAATTTGTACAGCAACAGGTATTCCTCCAGCTTCCTATCACTCAATTCAACAGTCGAATTGTGGGGTTAGCGTGTTGAATTTTCCTGATAATTTCTCCTTTGACGCAGGAGAAAATAGCAAAGGAGTGCAACAGGTACAACTAGAATCCATGAATGTGATTAGTCATTTAGGAGAAAGTTTACCTAAACCGCGGCCTAATCATAAAGGCCCTCGGTTATTATTAGTCAGACATGGAGAAACTGACTGGAATCGTCAGAAAAAATTCCAAGGGCAAATTGATGTTCCTCTCAACGAGAATGGCAAAGAACAATCAAAAGCAGCAGCAGAATTTCTGAAAAATGTCGAAATTGATGTGGCTATTACTAGTCCAATGTTGCGCCCGAAAGAAACAGCCGAGATTATTCTGAAATATCACCCAGAAGTTTCATTAGAATTGCTTCCTGATTTACAAGAAATTAGTCACGGACTTTGGGAAGGAAAGTACGAAAATGAGATTGAAGAAGGTTATCCCGGTTTGTTGAAACAATGGCAAAATGCGCCGGAAACTGTGCAAATGCCAGAAGGAGAGAATTTACAACAAGTTTGGGATAGAGCGATCGCTACTTGGCAATCAATTATAGCGAAATACAGCCAACAACCGAAAACAATTTTAGTCGTTGCCCATGATGCGATTAATAAAGCCATTCTTGCCCATTTGTTCAACTTAGGCCCCCAACATTTCTGGAACTTTAAACAAGGTAATGGTGCCGTCACCGTCATCGATTATCCTGATGGAATAGAAGCTTTACCAGTCCTGCAATCAATGAATATCACCTCTCACTTAGGCGGAGGTGTGTTAGATAAAACCGCAGC
>JBAVZX010000744.1:0-2841 GCA_049589015.1 Phormidium sp.
CTCCTGAGCAGAGCCTCCATTCTTCGTTCCCAGGTTGAACCTGGGAACGAGGATCTGGGAGGTTCCACCTCCAGGAGTGCAAGATCTGAGCTAACCCACTTTACGGTTATTTATAGTAAATTTTGAATAGGGTTTTTTTATAAAATTTAGCGATTCCCTGCAATAAAAAATGCCTTTATCTAATATCCGAATTTGCTTTGTTGGTGATTCTTTTGTGAATGGCACTGGTGATTCTGAATGTCTTGGATGGACGGGAAGAATTTGCCGTGCTGCGATCGCACAAGGTCATGATATTACTTACTATAATTTAGGAATTAGAAGGGAAACTAGTGCTGATATTGCGGAACGTTGGTTTGAGGAGGTTTCGCGGAGGTTGCCGGAAGATTGCGATCGCAGAATCGTCTTCTCTTTCGGTGTCAATGATACCACAATTGAAAATGGCAAACCTCGCGTTGAATTGAGTAAATCTAAAGAAAATACTCAGCAAATCTTGTCTATTGCCAAAGGTTTATTTTCTGTATTAATGGTAAGTCCACCTCCCATTGTCGAAGTAGAACAAAACAGCAGAATTGCAACTTTATCTCAAGAATTAGCGATTATTTGTGAACGGCTAAATGTGCCTTATCTAGATGTTTTTACACCTCTGCAAAAATCAGAAATTTGGTTGAAAGAGGTAGCAGCTAATGATAGTTACCACCCCAAAGCAGCTGGTTATTTAGAGTATGCTAATTTGGTGCTAAATTGGGATGCTTGGCAAAGTTGGTTAAACTGAAACTGAGATAAGAGCACCTTGAGGCAGAGCCTCTGTTTTTCGTTACCAGGTTGAACCTGGTAACGAGATCTGGGAGGTTCTACCTCCCCTGCTGCAAGATCTGAGTTAAACTGCTAAACTAAATTTTTCCGCGTAATTGTGCTAGCTCTTCTCGTAAACTTAAAGGTTGATAACCTAAAGCAAAAGCTTTGTCACTATTTAAGGAAACATCTCTAGGTCTAGGTGCTGACATTGGCACATCTTTTTGTAAACAAGCTGTTAATTTATTTTGGGGAAGTTCTAATACTTCTGCCATTAATATTCCAAATTCATAACGCGATATGCTTTGTTTTCCACCTAAATGAATTACGCCGTTAACTTTTTCTAAGGCTAATAAAAGACCGCTAGCCGCAGTTTTGCCACTGACTGGTGTTCTAAATTCATCGGTGAATAAACTTAACTCTTTTCCTTCTCTGAGCATCTTGATAAATGGTTGAATAAAACTAGTTGCTTGTGGTGATGGAATGCCAAACATTAATGGCATTCGACAAACTGCTGTTTGCGGATATCTAGCTAACATTTCTTGTTCAGCTAGGACTTTTTGTTCGCCGTAAATGTTCACGGGAGAAACTGGATCTGTTTCTCGGTAAGGGGGATTTAAACCGTTAAAAACTAAGTCGGTGGAAGTGAAGGCGCAAGGAATAGAATAATCAGCACATAAACCTGCAATATTGCTGGATGTTTTAACATTAATTATTGCGGATTCTTCGGGGTGTGTTTGGCAAAAGTTGGGGTTAGATTGTGCGGCGGTGTGAATAACTGCTGCTGGTTGAATTTGCTGAAATAGGTTTTTGAGTTGCTCAAAATCTCGTAAATCGACTTTGATTAAATTTACATTTGGAATTTCTACTGCTTTACTAAAGTAAGTGCCGTAAACTTGCCATTCTTGTTGAGCGAGTTGGCAAAGATTCCATCCTAAAAAACCGCTAGCACCAGTAATTAAAAGTTTTTTCATTCTATCACCTAAATTCACAAGCTTCTATCCGTAGGGTGCGTTAGTGATAACGTAACGCACCTTTCATTTCATCATATTTAGTTGAGAAATGGTGCGTTATGCTGCGCTAACACACCCTACGGAATTGAGTCAAAATAGAAATATCTGTGTAAACAGTGTTGTTTTTGTGGTAAATATGGATACATGATTCACTTTCGCAAATGGATTCCGATCGTTCTGCTTCTAAGTGTAGCCGGATGTGATTTATTTCCGGGTAAAAATACTTATTCTGTGCGGCGGGTGAGTGATGGGGATACGATCGCTATCACTCAAGGCGATAAAAGTAATGTCACCGTCCGCTTTGCCTGTATTGATGCGCCGGAAGTTCCCCATTCCAATCAGGAAAAGAATAGCCAAAAGTTGCTTGAAAAAAACCAATTTAATTGGGGAGTTAAAGCACAATCAAGAGTGCGTCAGTTAGTTAGACAAGGAGGCGATCGCGTTATCTTGAATATCACTGATACCGATCGGTACGGTCGGCAAGTTGCTGAAGTTCGTTTACCTAATGGTACTTTTATTCAAGAAGTTTTAATCCGGGAAGGTTTAGCGCTAGTCAATCGTCCTTATCTAAAATATTGTCCCAGTAGGGAGATTATTGAACGAGCAGAAATAGATGCGAAAAAAAATTTACGTGGAGTTTGGAAAGATTCTCAATTCGTTGCACCTTGGGATTATCGGCGCATTAAATAATCAAGTATGAAAAAGCCTCAACATTATCAGTGGGAAACTAGACCAGGATGGTCTTTAGAACGGCGCGAAGAAGCAGTTATTGAATTTTTGATGCCTATTTGGGGATGGCTTTACGATGAATATTTTCGGGTAAAAAGTAGCGGTTGGGAACAAATTCCTTCAGGAAAAGTGCTGTTTGTTGGTTCTCATAATGGAGGATTAGCGGCACCAGATATGTTTATGATGATGTACGATTGGTTTCAGAGATTTGGCTTTTCTCGACCTGTTTATGGTTTAATGCACCCTCATGTTTGGAAATATGCTTTGCCACTAGCGCAGTTAGCGGAAAAGGCGGGAGCAGTTGTGG
>JBAVZX010000745.1:0-2039 GCA_049589015.1 Phormidium sp.
ATACTACATTCCTTGGAATGAATCACTACCAACCACAGAAAATAATCAGGAATTTACTGAAAAACTAATTCCTTACCAGATTCACAAAGATCAAGTAAAACACATCGAACGAAGTGTAAATCTCTCAGTCAAACCACTGACAAATCCAATGGGAGATGTCCGAGGTGGTTTAGTAGTTTTAGAAGATATTTCTCAACAAAAAAGAATGAAAAACGCCATGTATCGTTACATGACTCCCGGAGTTGCTGAACGAGTTATGGCCCAAGCAGAAGATAGCTTAATGGTAGGAGAAAGAAAAGAAGTTACAATTTTATTTTCCGATATTCGTGGCTATACCACCATCACAGAAAACTTAGGTGCCGGGGAAGTAGTATCACTGCTGAATCAGTATTTTGAAACAATGGTAGAAGCAGTTTTTGACCATGAAGGCACTCTTGATAAATTCATTGGAGATGCTTTAATGGCAGTTTTTGGCGCACCATTATCATTACAAGATCATGCCTGGAAAGCTGTCAAAACAGCCTTAGATATGCGTCAGCGTCTAGCGAAATTTAATCAACAACGTCGAGCTAAAAATCAGCCAATAATCGCCATTGGGATTGGCATTAGTTCGGGAGAAGTAGTTTCAGGAAATATTGGCTCACATAAACGCATGGATTATACAGTAATTGGGGATGGAGTAAATTTAAGTTCTCGCTTAGAAGGCGTGACTAAAGAGTATCGATGCGATATCATTTTAAGTGAGTTTACTTATAACTTATGTCATCAACATATTTGGGTACAGGAATTAGATAAAATTCGCGTCAAAGGCAAACAAGAAGCCGTGAAAATTTACCGATTAATTAGCGATCGCTCTCAACCTCTAGATAAAGAAACAAAACAATTTCTCTACCATTACAACTTAGGTAGAGAAGCCTTCTTAGAACGGTATTTTGCTCAAGCAATTGCCGAATTTAAAATAGCCCAACAATTCCAACCTCAAGACGCAGCACTCAACATTCATCTCGAAAGAGCCAGAACATATCTTAGTCAACCTCCCGCCCAAGAATGGGATGGAGTTCACGAAATGACAACTAAATAGAAAGCAGAAGTCAGAAGGTAGTAGTAAAATTAATTACCAAATTGTTTTGATTGCGTTTGCATAGCATTTGCATAACACCTATCGACAATAAAAAACAAATACTTAATACTCAATCACCATGAACCAAAAACTGTACGAAGGCAAAGCCAAAATCATTTATACAACCGACAAAGCAGAAGTTTTGCTAGCTCATTACAAAGACGACGCTACAGCATTTAATGCTCAAAAACGCGGACAAATTGCTGGCAAAGGGCAAATTAACTGCACAGTTTCTACTCACCTATTTAAACTTTTAGAGCAAAGGGGGATTCGCACCCATTTTATAGAACAAACAGCCCCAGACCAAATGTTAGTGCGTCCTGTGCAAATCGTACCAATAGAAGTAGTAGTGAGAAATATTGCAGCTGGTAGTCTTTGTAAACAAACCGGATTGCCAGAAGGGAAAATTTTACCCAATCCCTTAGTAGAATTCTATTATAAAAATGACGCATTAGGCGATCCATTACTGACAAACGATCGCATATTAGTAATGGAAATAGCCACCCCGGAACAAATCGAACAACTGCGAAGTCTCTCCCTAGAAGTTAACCAAATTCTTAGCGAATTCTTCAACCAATGCGGCATCACCTTAGTAGACTTCAAACTAGAATTTGGCCTAGATAAAACACAACAAATCCTCCTAGCTGACGAAATCAGCCCCGATACCTGTCGCCTGTGGAACCAATCAGAAACCGACCCCGAAAAACGAGTCATGGACAAAGACCGCTTCCGCCGCGACTTAGGTAACATAGAAAACGCCTATCAACAAGTCCTAGAGCGAGTTTTAGCACAAAACTTGCCCTAACTAACTTGACACTCCTCGCCCTATAAGTGCGAGGATTCTTGGTTCACAGACTCGCCATAACCTAACAGGATTGCTCCAACCAGGCTAGAGGGCAAATCTCCCCAAGCTTTAGAT
>JBAVZX010000746.1:0-1798 GCA_049589015.1 Phormidium sp.
GCGCAACAACATACGTTAACTGAGATCTTGCACCACTCTCAACAAGACTTGAAAAACCGGGTTTCTTCACGAAAAATCTAGACTTTCAGGTTTAGTTATTGGCAAGAAACCCGGTTTTTAGCCTTGGTGCAAGATCTGAGTTAATGTCAGAAAATACCAAAGTTGTGGCTAGGCTTAAGGGAAAATATCTGTTAACTTTTTAAAATGCTGATTTCTTGGGAAAAATCTCAGGAGATCGATCGCATTTCACCACAATTTTAGGAAAAAGCATGGAAACACTCAAAGGAAGAGATTTATTAAGCCTAGCAGACCTTAGCCCAGAAGAACTACTACAACTTTTGGATCTTGCTACACAGATGAAAACCAAAAAGGTAAATATTCGCTGTAACAAAGTTCTGGGGTTACTCTTTTCCAAAGCTTCCACTAGAACTAGGGTAAGTTTTACAGTAGCGATGTACCAACTGGGAGGACAAGTAATCGATCTTAATCCTAATGTTACCCAAGTTAGTCGCGGTGAACCATTGCAAGATACGGCGAGAGTTTTGGATCGATATTTGGATATCTTAGCAATTAGAACCTTTGAACAAAAAGATTTAGAAACTTTCGCTAATTATGCCAAAATTCCGGTAATTAATGCTTTGACTGATTTGGAACATCCTTGTCAAGTTTTAGCAGATTTATTAACTACACAAGAATGTTTTGGTAAGCTGGAAGGTTTGACTTTGACTTATCTTGGTGATGGGAATAATATGGCTAATTCCCTAATGCTGGGTTGTGCAATGGTGGGCATGAATGTGAGAATTGCTTCTCCACCAGATTATCAACCAGACTTAAATATAGCAGCAAAAGCTCAGGCGATCGCAGGCGATCGCACTGAAGTTACAATTACCACAGATCCCATTGCTGCTACTAAAGGTGCAAATGTGATTTACACAGATGTTTGGGCTAGCATGGGTCAAGAAGCTGAAGCTGATAACAGAATTCCCATTTTTCAACCTTATCAGGTAAATGAAGAACTCTTGAGTGTGGCTGACAAAGATGCCATTGTTTTACATTGTTTACCTGCTCATCGTGGCGAAGAAATTACAGACGAAGTGATGGAAGGTTCACAGTCTAGACTTTGGGATCAAGCTGAAAATCGAATGCACGCTCAAAAAGCTTTATTAGCTAGTTTACTCGGCGCAGATTAATCTTCCGTAGGGTGCGTTAGTGAAACGTAACGCACCATTTCCCAATCTTTTCCCAAAAATACTAACACAAGTTGCTATTTATATCCTGTAGGGTGCGTCAGACACCACAATGCCTAGTGAATCACAAGAATTTTTCGCCTCTGACGCACCCTACAATTAACTACAATTAACGCACCATTTCCCAATCTTTTCGATCAAATACTGGACAAAAAGGGGTTTTTAATAGTACGAATGTTCTAGAAGCTAAATTTTTGAGTGATGAATCGATCGCTCACAACTACTCAAAAACTGTTTAGAACACTTACCGGAAATTTTACTATGGAAACCCTCACAGAAGCGCAACAAGAACTTTATGACTGGCTAGCGGAATACATCAACCAGCATCATTATGCCCCGTCAATTAGGCAAATGATGCGAGCGATGAATTTAAAATCCCCTGCACCTGTCCAAAGTCGCTTAGATCATTTGCGAGAGAAAGGATATATTACTTGGTCAGATGGCAAAGCTCGGACTTATCGAATTTTGCGATCGCCAACAGAAACCGAACCTACTAGTAGCGTACCAATTTTAGGCGCGATCGCAGCAGGTGGACTAGTAGAACCTTACAC
>JBAVZX010000747.1:0-4313 GCA_049589015.1 Phormidium sp.
ATGTTGCTCTATATTTGCCAAAGAATTGATTCTTATCATCCCGAAAAAAGTCCGGTGATGCGATGGGTTAACTTTCTGCTTGAAAAACGTTTTTTCCCTGAAGCAATTCAGAAAGTGATGAATGATAAAAATACCAAAAACTCTCTTGATGATTTAGACAATTTAGTAGACTACGATCGGGGTTCAGATCTGTCAGAGATCCTCAAAGAATGTATAGAATCTGATCCAGAAGATATATTCAAAAATGAGTATATTAAAAATCATCCCGAAGCTAACTTTCAAACCATAGCTTTAAGTTTGTTAGCTGGCAAAAGTTGGAAAGAAATCTCTGAGGAGTTAAATGTTAAAATTCCGAGTCTCAGTAGCTTTTATCGGCGTAGCTTAAAAAAGTTTGCTGCTAAACTGCGAGAATACTGTCGTACACATGGAAATTAAGAGAGTAAATATGAAAAAGACTTCAGAAAATGTGGTTTTTACTGTTTCCCTTGGGATAGAGGCACATCAGTTAGCTGAACAGTTCCGTCGCTATCAAAAAAATGCCCAAAAAGGGAAACAAGTTTATTTGAATAGTTTAGCGATTTATGCAGTAAATTTTTACTTGCGCTGTTTGGGAATAGCTACAGATTGGGAGGTTTGTGATAGCTACGATCCGATTATGCAAACGATGATGGATGTGGCGGATTTGCAGGTAGAAGATTTGGGAAAGATGGAGTGTCGTTCTGTATTACCAAATGCTGAGTTTGTCAAGATTCCGCCGGAGGTTTGGTCAGAGAGAATTGGTTATATTGCTGTAGAAATGAATCAGTCTTTAAGAGAGGCGAAATTATTGGGGTTTGTGGAAACAGTAGAGACAGAAGAGTTGGCGATTAGTGAGTTGCGATCGCTCACCGAATTCCCCGAATATATCAACCAACTCCGACAACCAAAAACTATAAATTTGCGCCAATGGTTAGACAATATTTTTACTACTGGTTGGCAAGCTGTAGAAGAGTTAATTCAACCCCAAACAACTGAATTAACCTTGGCTTTCCGGGGAAAAAATGGTGTCAGGCGTGCTAAAGTTCTCGACTTAGAACGCGCTGGAGAAAGGGTAACTTTATGTATTGGTATCAAGCCAATAGATGCAGCCGAAATGAATATTTTGGTTGAAGTACATCCCAACAACGATCGCACTTATCTACCACAGAATTTGCAATTAATGGTATTAAATGCCGAAGCGGAAACGGTAATGGAAGCTGTGGCTAAAACTACCAAAAATATCCAACTTGAGTTTAGCGGTGAGTTGGATGAACGCTTTAGCATCAAATTAGCTTTGGGTGATTTCAGTGTTACGGAAACATTTGTTATTTGAGCAAAGAGAGTGGTTTTTATGGCGAAATTAGTGGTTCTAAAATTAGATGGTAATTTAGAATGTCAGGGGTTGCGGGTAACGTTAGAAATTGGCTGGGAAAATGCGCGTCCAGAAATAGAATTTACTACTAATTTACCGAAATCTCCTGAGCTAATTTCCCTTGTAGATTGTTGGCAAAATAAATATCGTCAAGTAGGCGCACCTTATCGAATTAAACCAAAGAAAATTACTTATGATGGTTCGATAAATAAGCGAATGGAAGAATGTCGCAATTCTGCTAAAGAGTTGAGTAATGTTTTCAATTCATGGCTGAATTGTTCGGAATTCAATGAAATAAATAAACGGCTTAGGGAAGAGTTAAGTCGTCAGGAAAATATTCGGTTATTAATTCGCACAGAAGATCCCAGATTACAAAAGCTTCCTTGGCATTTATGGGATTTTATTGAGCGTTATCCCAATGCGGAAATTGCTTTAAGTTCAGCGAAGTTTGAAAAACTGAAAAAGGTTACTCATCCTCAAAAGTCGGAGGTCAGGATTTTAGCGATTTTGGGTCATAAAGAGGGGATTGATATTGAAGCCGATCGCCAATTGTTAGAAAATTTACCCTTGACAAAAACTGTGTTTTTAGTCGAACCAGAACATCAGGAAATTAATGATAAACTCTGGGAAGAATCTTGGGATATTATCTTTTTTGCTGGACACAGTGAGACTAAGGGAGAAACTGGTAAAATTTACATTAATCCTACTGATAGTTTAACTATTGATGAACTTTGGTATGGTTTAAGAAAAGCGGTTGAGGGAGGTTTGAAGTTAGCAATTTTTAATTCTTGCGATGGTTTAGGTTTGGCGCGAAGATTGGATGACTTACAAATTCCCCAAATGATTGTGATGCGGGAGTTAATTCCTGATAAGATAGCGCAAGAGTTTTTAAAGTATTTTCTCACTGCTTTTGTCAGTGGGAAATCTTTTTATTTAGCAGTAAGAGAAGCACGAGAAAGGTTACAAGGATGGGAAAGCGATTTTCCTTGTGCAACTTGGCTACCGATAATTTATCAAAATCCTACTGCTGTAGCACCTTGTTGGTCAGAGTTGGTTAAAGATAAAGAAATTAGAAAACCAAAGGGAAAAATAACCTTTAAGTTTGATAATTGTCAACAGTTGTTATTGGCTAGTGTGTTGGGTGCTGGTTTGGTGATGGGGTTAAGATTGCTGGGTTTTTTACAACCTTTTGAGTTGCAAGCTTATGATATTTTAATGCGATCGCGTCCACCAGAATCCCCCGATCCCCGCCTTTTAATTATCACTAATGATTATGAAGATATCCAATTTCAAGACCAGCGAGGAATGAAAAGAGAAAAGTCATTATCTAATCTAGCTTTAGCTAAATTATTAGATAAATTAATGCCACATAAACCCCAAATTATTGCCTTAAATATTTACCGTGAATCTTGGTTAAAACGGGTAGTTGCTATTGCTACTGCTCTGGTTAGTTTTTATACAATTTGTTTCTTAATTTTATGGCTACAAGGAGGTTGGTTGCCATTAATACCTGCAACACTATCTTTAATTGTTACAGTAATAATTTTTCTGTATTATATTCCTGTTTTTAGAATAAAAATGTAGTAGTCTGTAGATTGCGTCAGACACTATAATTTTAGCATAGTTAAACTAATTTAAAGTTTATGACGCACTTACGGAGGTTAATACCCATACTAAACTCAGGAAAAATCAATGAACAACTCGGAACTGAAATACCTAAAAATTAGCTGCATTTTCAGTTTTGTAATATTCAATTTAATTGCTTTGAAATCCCAAGTTTTAGCAGATAATTTAACCAAACTGAATCAACCATTTTTATCTTTATCACTAAGACAAAAAGGTTCTGGTTTTGAAGATGATGGTAGATCGGGCGATCGCGATGGTGGAGGAAGTCGGGGAAATTGTCCAGCCATTAAACCCTCTCTTACTGCTTTAATACCTATTAGTAACTTTGGCACAACATTAGCTGAACGCCCAACATTTTGGTTTTATGTTCCCTACTCTAATCAACAAGTTACTTCGGGAGAATTTGTTTTACAAAATCGGGAACGTAATGATATTATTCGCATTCCTTTTAAATTGCCTAATCAACCTGGATATGTAAGTTTTACTATTCCTCCTACCGCCCCAAGTTTAGAAGTAAACAAGGATTACCGTTGGTATTTTAATGTTTATTGCGATCCGAAAAAAACATCTAGTCCAATGACTGTTGAAGGATGGATACAACGTATCCCAATCACTCCAGAAATTCAAAGTCAAATTAATGCAAATCAATCCCAAAAATATGTGGTTTATGAACGGAATGGCATTTGGTTTGATGCTATTGCTGATTTAGCTGAATTGCGAATGAAAAACCCCAACAATTCTACTTTGAGCGATGCTTGGAATAGACTTTTTCAAGCTAAAGGAGTTAAGTTAGAATTACCTAATCAAGTCCCTGTGGGTAGTGTAATTATCGACTAAAGCCAATTACCTATTAGAACATAAGCAGCCCAAAAATAAGGCGGCTGCCAATCTTTTTTTTGATTATCCCACAGTTTTTTTTGTGCTAATCTAAGTGCTTCAGCTTTAGTGATTTGAGGATTGTTTTTTAACTGCTGATAAAACTCAGTCATTAATGCAGCGGTGGATTCATCTTTTACTTGCCAAAGTGTGGCTAAAGTACTCCGTGCTCCGGCTTTGACAGCTACTCCAGCTAATCCTAATGCTGCGCGTTTATCTCCTGTTGCGGTTTCACAAGCACTGAGTACAAGTAATTCTATATTTTTATCTGTATTGGGGTTGATAAATCGCAGTAAATTATCTAAATTTCTCACATTTATGGGGTTTTCCCAAGTGAGAATAAATGTTTGCTCAGGATTAGAACTAAATTGACCATGAGTTGCTAAATGGATTACATTAAAATTGTTTGATTTTATTTTAG
>JBAVZX010000748.1:0-4559 GCA_049589015.1 Phormidium sp.
TTCATCTGCAATTTGATTGTAAGTTTTACCTTGCCAAACTCCTTGAATGACATCTTTTTGCAGATCGTCTAGGTGTTCTCCTGTTTGTTTCTCGACTATTCGATCTACAAATTGTAAAACTTCTGTAATAGTCATAGAAGGCAGGTAGGATATGGATTTTAGGGATTATAGCTTAGTATAAACCAATAAAATCAGGTTTTTTCGGGTTTTGACTTAAAACTTTGTTATAAAAATCCGATCGAATCTGTTTTTTTCAGTTAGTAGCCTTTAGCACAAGGGATTTAGTATAAAAACAAAGCTCAACAATTAAGTAAGTCGCAATACAGGAAAAGTTTATTTATGGTTGATGGTCAAAGTGTTAAGTATGCAGTTGACTTGGTAATGTGTATTGACGGCACAGGGTCAATGGGTCATTTAATTGAAGAAGTAAAGTCAGCTGCTCTGAAATTTTATGAGCAGCTAGAAGCTAAAATGAAAGAAAAGAGTAAAAGAATCGATCAACTCAGAGCTAGGATCATTGTATTTCGGGATTATTGGCATGATCCAGCCGATCAAGTGATGCAATGTTCCGACTTTTTTGATTTGCGATCGCAATCCCCCGATTTTGCTAATTTTGTCTCTAAAATTGAAGCTGAAGGTGGCGGTGATGAACCGGAAAATGGTTTAGAAGCTGTTGGATTAGCGCTCAAGTCTAATTGGGAGAAAGGAGACTTTAGCAAACAACGATATGTAATAGTTGTTTACACCGATGCTAGCGCTCATAGTTTAGACAAAGGCTCCAAACCCAGTCACTATCCCAACAATATACCGAAAACCTTTGATGAATTGACCGATTATTGGCACGAAATACCACCATCAGCCAAGCGTTTAATATTGTTTGCACCTGACGCAGAACCCTGGACAATTATGAGTAGTTGGGAAAATACGATTCATTATACTTCGGCAGCAGGTAAAGGATTAGAAGAAGTTGAAATGGATCAAATTTTAGACGCGATCGCCAACAGCGTATAAGCAACTTTTTTAGTTGCTGAAACAAGTTAACTTACAAAAAAAAATTATAATAAGTTAACTTGTTAAGTAAAAAAACATATTAAACCACGTTCATCATCAGCAATTAAAAAGCGATAGAAAAGTTTATGGGTGATAATCAAAGTGTTTTTAAGTATGCAGTGGACTTAGTAATGTGTATTGATGGCACAAATGGAATGAATCCTTTAATTGAAGAAGTGAAGTCATCTGCGCTGAAATTTTGCGATCGCCTAGAAGATAAGGTGGAAGAATATGGTAGAAAAATCGATCAACTGAGAGCTAGGGTTATCGTATTTCGCGATTATTGGGCTGATTCAGCAGATCTAGCGATGCAATGTTCCGAGTTTTTTGATTTGCGATCACAGTCATCAGATTTTGTTAATTTTGTCTCTCAGATTCAAGCTGAAGGTGGTGGTGATGAACCTGAAAATGGCTTAGAAGCACTTGCATTAGCTCTCAAGTCTAACTGGGCTGAAGGAGACTTTAACAAACAACGATATGTAATAGTTGTTTATACTGATTCTATCGCTCATAGTTTAGAAAAAAGCCCTAAACCCAATCACTACCCTAGTGATATCCCAAAAACTTTTGATGAATTGACCGACTACTGGCACGAAATGCCAACATCAGCCAAGCTTTTAGTACTAGTTGCACCTGATGGTGAACCCTGGACAACTATTAGTAGCTGGGAGAACGCAGTCCACTATGTTTCGGAAGCAGGTAAGGGATTAGGAGAAATAGAAATGGATCTAATTATAGACGCATTTTTCACAAGCATATAACCAGCTTTGTTAATTTTTCAGCCAATTTAATCAATTCAAAAATTTGGTTAAATTTTTGACACTTATAGAATACAAAATCTCACGTAATTTAAATTATGGCTATGACTAAGTTTAATTTAGTAGTGAATATAGAAGTTGCCGAAGATAAAGGTGAAGATGCTAACTTAGCTGAAGATTTTGGTCAAACCTTTTTGATGGGCGTGTTTGACGGTTTGGGAGGTCGCTCAGCTGGTTATGATGGAAAAACTGGCGGGCGCATTGCCTCAGAATTAGCATCTCAAATCAGCAAAAGATTCTTCAAACAGTGGCATGGTAAAATAACCCAAGAAAATGCCCTTCAACTGCAACAGCAAATTTGTCAATTGTTGAAACATCAAGCTGATACTAATATGCCGAAAACTTCATCTCGGCTAAAAGGTTCTTTAGTAGAACATAAACTATGTACGACTATCGCTCTAGCTAGCATTCCCAAGCAACAAGGACAAGAAAAAATTTTTGAAGCTAACATAGCTTGGATGGGGGATTCACGAATTTATTTTCTGAGTCCAACTAAAGGTTTACAACAATTGACTAAAGATGACTTAGTAACACCGAAAGATGCTTTAGAAATGCTCAGACAAGATCCACCCATGTCTCAATATTTAACTGCCGATATAAACCCAAAATGGCAAATTCATTGTCAGCATTATAAAATTGAAGAGATTGGTTGTTTTTTAGTTTGTACTGATGGGTGTTTTCAATACTTTTCTGCCCCTTGGGAATTTGAAAAATTGTTATTAAATAGCCTCTGCCAGTCAGAAGGTAATACAATAAATGAGAATAATTGGCAAGAATTAATCTGCCAAAGATACACTGAAATTAAGCAAGATGATGTTTCTTTAATTGTTTACCCAGTAGGTTTTGCTAGTATAAAGCACTTAAAGAATGCTTATCAAGAACGTTGGCACTATATCCTAGAAAAATTCATTTCTCCTACTGCTAATACTCGCTATGAAGAATTACAAACATTGTGGGCAGAATATCGAAATGATTATGAACATTATTTACGATTTATTCAAGATATTCAGCCAATAGCTGATTCTAAACCATCAGTATCAGAAGAGAAACCCTCCATTTCAGTCGCTTCAGTCAGTTCTAGTTTGAATACAAGTACATTTCAAGAACTTAGTCAATCATTCAAAGAAAAAGCAGCAGCTAAGGCTGAAGAAATTAAAAATTTGTTAGGTCAGGCTAACTCTTATTATGAAAATGCTCGTTTAAAAGAAGCTGAATATTTTTGCAATCAAGTTTTGAGTATTGATGAATTTCATATTGAAAGTAAATATCTTTTAGGATTGATTTACACTAAGTCAGCTTTCTTGAGAGAAAATTATCATCAAAAAACAACCTTATTCCAAACCGCCATTTCCTACTTGGAGGAAGTTATAAAAATTTCTAAAGAAAGACTTATATCTGAGGAAAAGCTTATAGACTCATACAGATTTCTAGGTTTTATCTACAATCAATTAAATCAATGGAACAGCGCTGTTCGTTATTATCAGCAATTTTTTAATAGTCCTGGTGCAGAAAGATTCGACTGCTGGGAAGAACATTTAGAGGCTTTGGTTAATTCTCTGCATTCAATAAGTAGTATAAGTAATAAATGCGAACCAGCTAATGTAGCAATTCAGTTCTGCCAACGTCTAATTACTAGCAGTTTATCAGACGAAAAAAAGGTTAATCTTTATTACTTTATGGCGATGTTGCAAGAAATAGAAGGAGAATTAAACGCAGCCACAAATAGTATTAATACAGCCCAGAAAATATGTTCTTCTTGTGTGAGTATTAATTATGAAATTCTCCAAAAAATGCGATTGAAGTCTCAAGAAATTCAGAATAAATTACAAAGGAGATCTTATTAAGTTATGTCTTACAAAAAAGGTGATGTTATTGCTGGTAAATATTTAGTAACCCGTGATTTTGATAGTGCTAACGGGGGGCAATGCCAATGGGGTTTTGCTGTGAACATTTACGATGAAAAAGAGTATTTTGTTAAAAAATTTCTCAGTCCAGTCTATCCAGGTGAAGATGCACCTGGGAGCGAAAAAGGCAAACAAAAGCGGCGCGATCAGTGTGAAGAATTTGCTAGAAAACAACTAGCAATTCAAAATGCACTATCTGCTTGTGGTGCAGGAGGTTCAGTAGTTGTAATGGTGGACTTTTTTAAATATGGTGATAATTATGGTGAACATTTCTTTAAAGTATGCCAAAAAGTTGATACCAGTTCCCTATCAAATGAAATACATAAACTAGAACCAAAAAAACGTTTATTTGTTATGCTGACAGCAGCAGGTGCGCTGAAAATTCTACACTCAAATGGCATTGTTCATCTCGACTTAAAACCAGACAATGTTCTGATTCAAGAATGGGAAGGAAAGCAAGTAGCTAAAATTATTGATTTTGATAGTAGTATTATTGAAGGAGAATCTATAGCAGCGGAATTTTTAGTAGGAGATCCTGTATATTACTCCCCTGAATTTGCTAAACATATCGCCACAGCAGGAAAAACATCAGCACCAACTAAAAAATCTGATATTTTTTCCTTGGGTTTGATTTTTTGTCAATATTGGGTGGGTAGTCGTCCAGTTTTATCAGGAAGCTATACCTATGCTCACGAAGCTGTTCTTGATGGCAAAAAACTTGAAGTACCGTCGATTAGAACTAAGTTGAGCGGCACTCTCATTAAAAAAGATCCACTAGATACAGAAG
>JBAVZX010000749.1:0-7981 GCA_049589015.1 Phormidium sp.
CGTTGATATCTCGGTCATGCAAAGTCCCACATTTAGGACATTGCCAACTGCGGATATCTAATGAGATCTCGCTAATTTGATGCAAACAGTGATGGCAAGTTTTGGAACTAGGGAAAAACCTATCAACCTCTATGTAGATTTTCCCGTCCCATTCTGCTTTATACTTCTGATGTACTTTGGCTACTCTTTTTCTGGCTTTATTGCGGTTACTTGAACCTTTCTGTTTTTTAGCTAATCTCCTCTGGTACTTAGCTAATTTCTTCTCATCCTTTAAACTGCGTTGTAGCGGCAGTCTTCTTGCTCCATTAAGATAAGATCACATTATCAGAAAGGTTAACCAATGCAATTTTTTGATAAGTTGCTGTATGCTATCGAACGGAACCAGAGTTTACTATACGTAGCCCTTGATCCAGACTTGGACGAGGTAGTAATTGGGCAAAATAGTCAAGATCATGACCGCTTGTTAGGCCAAGTGTGGGAAAGGTTGGACTATATTATTGAACAAACTGCCGATTTAGTCTGTGCTTACAAGCCAATATTGGGATTTTATCGGGCATTAGGAACACTAGGATTAGAACTGCTAAAACGCACATTGCAAAGAATTCCCCCAGAAATTCCCATAATTTTGGATGCTAAACACAGCGATATCCACACCAGCACAGTGTTTGCCAAAATGGTCTTTGAACAATGGCAAGTAGATGCCGTTACCTTGACTCCTTTAGCAGGATTAGATCACGTTGCACCATTTTTGGTTTATCCAGATAAAGCTGTGTTTATCCAATGCGCTCATGCTAACGCCAGTGCCACAGTGTTGCAAGAATTCCCCAATTCTAATCGTCCTTTTTATTTACATTTAGTGCAGGAAGCAAAAAGTTGGGGAACACCTGAACAATTGGGATTAAAAGCGGGTGTGGCGAAATTGGATATTTTGGCTAATATTCGTCAAGCTGCGCCGGAACGATTAATTCTGTTGCAAGAAGGTATTGCCGAAAATTTAGATTTGTCGAGTATTTTAGCAGCTGGTTTGGATACCCAAGGCGAAGGGTTACTAATTCCAGTACCGCCAGAAATTACCGAGGGAACTGGCGAAAATATTCGTAAATATGTGGAAGAAATGCGAAATTTAGTGAATCAAGAACGTCAACGGATTGTCCAAACAAGTCCCGCTTGTAATCTTTGGCTTCCTGATGTTTTACAGCTTCCTTCTCATCCCCATCAAGATTTAATTTTGCAACTTTATGACCTTGGTTGCATCATTTTTGGCGATCATGTGCAAGCGTCGGGTGCTGTTTTTCCTTATTACATTGATTTGCGAATCATCATTTCTAAACCGCAAATTTTCCATCAAATTTTGAGTGCTTATTCGGAAATTTTGGAAACTTTGGAATTTGACAGAATAGCGGGAATTCCTTATGGTTCTTTACCCACGGCAACGGGTTTATCTCTGCGATTACATCGCCCAATGATTTATCCGCGAAAAGAGGTGAAAGCACATGGGACGCAAAGAGTAATTGAAGGCTATTATCAACCAGGGGAAAAAGTTGTAGTGGTGGATGATATTTTGATTTCTGGCAAAAGTGTGATGCAAGGTGCGGAAAAGTTGCAAGTTTCTGGTTTAAAGGTGGAAGATATTGTGGTGTTTATTGACCATGAAAAAGGGGTAAAGGATAAATTAAGGGAAAATGGTTATCGAGGTCATGCAGTTTTAAGTATTTCCGAAATTGCCGAAACTTTGCACCAAGCTGGTAGGATTGATGAGTCACAATTTAAACTTTTAAAGCATTAAGTTCGTTGTAGCGACTTCAGTCGTAATTAAAGGACTGAAGTCCTTACAACAAACCTAATTTGTATGTTTATAATTCTTTTTAAACAGCTTTCTTACCTGTGAGAAAATAAGTTGTCATATTGCCTTTTCCTTTAACGTGAATTTCCTCCCGTTTTTCAAATAAATATTTATGTTTCAACCGTTGATATGTGGCTTCTGTAACTTGGATATAACCAGGGATTCCGTGAGATTCCATGCGGCTAGCAACATTAACTGCATCACCCCATAAATCGTAAATAAATTTTTTCTTACCAATGACTCCAGCTACTACTATTCCTGTGTTGATACCAATGCGAATTTGCAGTTCTTCGTCGATGCTAATTTGAAATTGCTGCATCACATTTAGCATAGTTAGTGCTAAATCAGCGATCGCTTCTGCATGGTCGATTCTGGGAATTGGTAATCCTCCTGCTACCATATAAGCATCACCAATTGTCTTAATTTTTTCTAAGCCTAATTCTTCTACTAGTTGGTCAAAGGTGGAAAAGATTTGATTGAGTAAGTTAACTAATTCAATAGGTTGCAGTTTGGTAGAAAGTGATGTAAAGCCAACAAGATCGGCAAACATAATTGTGACTTCATTAAAGCTTTCGGCAATGACGCTGCTATCGTGTTTGAGTCTAGTGGCTATGGGTTCTGGTAAAATGTTGAGTAATAAGTTTTCCGATCGCTCTTTTTCTAGACGTAATTCTGCTTCGGCTTGTTTGCGATCGCTAATATCCCTGGCTACCCAAATTACTGAATCTTCTGATATCGGTGCAATGCTGGCAGAAAACCAATATTCAGTTTGCTCAACAAGCAGATTATACTCAAAATTGATGGTTTGTTTTGTTTCTAATGCTTGGTTAATTTGACTTAAGAAGATTTCAGCTTCTTCACCGATTAAAAATTGTTCTATACTGGCACTGATTATATCAATGTCAGGGGCATATAAACGTTGAGGATTTGTGGGTGCAATATCTATATTAGTGGCTTGAGAGTCAATGACTAATATAATATCAGTCATTGACTCTAAAAGGGCATTTAATTGACTATATGAATCGCGTAATTTGTCTTCTAATATTTTGCGATCGCTAATATCCCTAGCTACCCAAATCACTTGTTCATCTGACAAAGGCGAAATATTAGCTGAAAACCAAACCTGTTGATTATTGATCGATAAACTATACTCAAAGTTGACAGTTTTTTGCGTCACTAAAGCAGTTTTTACATGGTTAAAACAGATATCAGCTTGTGCTGTTGGCAAAATTTCATGGAGGGTTTTTCCTACTTGTTCAGATAAAGGTTTAAGCAAAAGCGCCGGATTTGTAGAAACAACTTTCAGGCAATATCCTTGACAATCAACTATCAATATTACATCAGTCATTGCGGCAAATAAAGCTCTAAGTTCTGCTTCCGTTTCTGCTAGAGTAGCTGTTCTTTCTGCCACTCTAGTTTCTAATTCTTCATTCAGCTTTTGTAGTGCCAATTCAGCTGTTCTACGTTCGGTAATATCTGTACCAATGGCAATAATGCCCATGAAATTGCCCTGAACATCTAATAACATTTTATTTGACCAAGATACCCAAACTTTTTTCACATTTCTGCGGATATTTTCATGCTCGTTTCGCTGATAAAATTCGGGATTTCGGGAGATATCTCCGATCATTGCAACAACAGTTTTTTCCGCTAAATCGTTCTGGGGCATAATCGTACCAACTGGACTTTTTCCCAGGATTTCTTCTTCCGAGAAACCAAAGAATTTCTGGGCAAATTCATTAAAAAAAGTAATTTTTGCGTTAGTATCTAATTTGACAATAATGCTATTTCCGGTTTCTACAAGTTCTCGATATTTAGTCTCACTTTCTCGGAGTAAATTTTCTGATGAAGTGCGTTCGGCTACTGTAGCAGCTAATAACAGGGAGGTAGCGGTAATTACTCCCAAAAAAGCTTGTAAAAATAGCATAGCCTGACTAATATTTGCACCTTTAGCAATAAAAGGGCCTCCTCCATTTATTGCTCCCCAAATAGCAATGCAAGAAACCAGGAAGGAAGCTAAAACAGCACCGGACTGACCCCATTGAATTGCTACCCAAATAATAAATGGAAAAGGTAAGTATTCTAGGGGGTAATTAGAAATTGCTGCTTCGGTTCTTGAGGTGAAAACAACCCAACTTACAGTGAATAGTAAAATCAGTAAAACTATCGATATCAGCCAATCTTTATTAATCTTTTGGAGATTTATTTTATAGTAATTTATTTTTGGTTTTTGTTGAAATAAAATTAATAATAATGGGGTAAATATCAAAACTCCCATTGCATCTCCCAGGAACCAATGCCAACGTACTTCCCAATATTTACTCCACTCGACTAGCCCCATTAAGCACATTCGTAATGGCCCTAAAAAGGAATTAATTTGGGTTGAAATAATCGCACCAAATAAGATAAAATTAATCACATCTTTGAGGCGATTCAGAGATGAATTAAACCCTAAACGATGCAGCAAAGCAACTGCAAATACTGCTTGTAATGTGGAACCAAAAGCTGCTTGTAGTGCTAGAATTAGCGAGGGTTTTATACCTACAATCTCGAAGAAAAATGTTCCTAAAGCTACTCCAGGCCAGTAACGTAGTCCTAATAATAATAGTGCAGCTTGGGCAATTCCGGCGGGTGGACATACGGAAGAACCCAAGAGTTCGACTCCTGGAAGGGAAACGGCTAATTTTCCTCCCAGGAAGTAGGCAACAGCAACTAAAGTCACTTTGGCTAAATATTTTCTAATTCTAGATTTAGGAAATCGCAGCCATCGACTTTGATTTTGGTTCATAATTGATGATGATTTAAAATTTTCTCAAGTTTGTTAAACTGTCGGCTACGATGGGTTTGTGAATATAGGTAACGCAAAAAAGAATAATACATTTGCTCAATTAAGCACATCTGTAAAAAGAAACAGTTACCAGGTATTTTAAGGGAAAAAGTACCTAATTGTAGCTGAAGATGACCAGGATTAGGGAAAATGAGAGATGTTTTATTAAACGTCTCTACAGCTTATACGAATTCTCTATGAAGATGCGCTTAATTAACCCCACCCCAAACCCCTCCCTGTGGACGGGGAGGGGCTAATGATTAAGCGCAATTTTACAGATAATAGGTATTAGTTATAGTCACTGTTTGGGAATTATTTGAATTAACTTGCTTTTTGCGAAAGTATCATTTGGCGTTGTTGTGCGGTGTGAATAAAAGCGCGAAAAATTCGCTGTTGGCGGGCATCATTTAATGATATTTCAGGATGCCATTGAATAGCAAAAGCCCAAGGATGATCTTGATGTTCTAATGCTTCAATAACTCCATCAGCTGCTGTTGCTGCTAACCGCCAACCTTTGGGGATATTACCAGCTGCTTGATGATGCCAAGAAACAACTTTTGTTTCTTCGATGCCGATAATATTCGCAAGATGAGTTCCCGGAATAATGCGTACACTATGTTCAGCAGGGCGACTTTGGGCTTGGCGGTGAATGATTTTTTCGCCGAATTCATCGGGTAAATGTGGTACTAATTTACCTCCACTAGCGACTACTAATATTTCTAATCCGCGACAAATGCCTAAAATAGGAATATCTGTTTCTAAGGCGAATTTAGCTAGGGATAATTCAAAGCGATCGCGTTCTCTATTCACATTATAAATCGCTGGATGATCTGCGCCATTGTATGTAGCAGGATCGATGTCGCCACCCCCGGAAAATAGAATGCCATCTACCCATTCTAAAATACTATTTAAGTTAGGTTCGCCTGGTGGTATTAACATTGGCAAACCGCCTGCTAAACGAATTGCTGTAATATATTCGTGCCGTAGACAGTAGTCATTTGTTTTACTTTGTATAGATGTTGTAACGCCAATTAAAGGTGGATGAAATTTCATGAAACTTTTCTTTAAGTAGGTAACTAAGTTTTGTTCTCTAAGTTAGTATTCCCCAAATTTGGGAAATTTCATCAGTTCGATTCTATTTATAAAGTTTATATTCTAAATGGGGAACAGCTGAGATTTTTGTATCGAGATATACTCAGCAGAAAAATTAAAGAATAAAAATAATAAACCACAAAGAACACCAAAAAAGCTCATTAAGAAAAATCTCACTCCTGGCAGAAATTAAATTGTAAATTTATCAATTATGCTGTCTAGATCACGCGAATTTTAAACTTGGTTTGCTATGATATTGATTTATCACCCAGAGTCAGCTTTATGGAAAAACCCAAAACAACATCTAAATACAAACATATTGTTCTCACATCTCATCCTGGTAGAACGAGTCAAAAACCAGTGTCAATTCATTGGGGAGAAATTGACGCGATGAAACGGGGGCCAGTTATTGGAACTTTAACAAATCCTGCCCAAAAAAATGTAATTGGCACTCATTCTGGTTCTTATTCAGTTTATCGGGCTTTGGCGATCGCTTCTGGCTCATTGCAAGCAAATCATCGTCCAGATTTCACTAATACTTCTCCAGTAGTTCATATAGGCCCTTATCCTAGTTGGTCAGATCCAAATCAAATAGTTTCTCTCGATCCTTTTGGCGCAGTAGTCGGCGAAGTTTTCCAAGAATATTATGAAATAGAATACGATATTCGTCCCACTATTGCAATTACTAAAGCCCATATTAATATGCCAGAATTGCAAGATGTAGTTAATCAGGGAATTTTGCAAGTTGATGGCAAAATTTTAAAAGAAAATGGCAATTTAGTAGTTACGAAAATAGCAGTTGATCCAGTTTGGCATTTACCGGGAATTGCCCAAAGATTACAAGTTAAAGAAAGCTATCTACGACAAGTACTTTTTCAACAAACTGGTGGGATGTTTCCCGAATTGGTAACTCGCCCAGATTTGCACCTTTTCTTACCCCCAATTGGCGGCAATACTGTTTACATAATTGGTGATATAGAAGCAATTACTGACCCTGATAAATTATTGGCAGTTCGGGTGCATGATGAATGCAATGGATCGGATGTTTTTGGATCGGATATTTGCACTTGTCGCCCTTATTTGGTACATGGAATTGAAGTCTGTATTCAAACAGCACAAGCTGGCGGTGTGGGAGTAATTGTTTATTTAAGAAAAGAAGGCAGGGCGTTAGGAGAAGTTACTAAGTTTTTAGTTTATAATGCGCGAAAACGTCAGGAAGGTGGCGATCGCGCAGATGCCTATTTCACCCGCACTGAATGTGTCGCTGGCGTGCAAGATATGCGTTTCCAAGAATTAATGCCAGATGTGTTGCATTGGTTGGGAATTACGCGGATCGATCGCCTAGTTTCCATGAGTGATATGAAATATAATGCGATCGTTAATTCCGGCATTCAAGTAATTGAAAGAATCGCTATTCCTGACGATCGAATTCCTGAAGATGCACAGGTGGAAATTGCCGCAAAACAAGCCGCTGGTTACTATACTCCTAATACTGTGCCAGATGCGATCGCACTTTCTCAAATTAAAGGCAGAACTTTATCAGAATAGGTAATGGGTAGTAGATTTTGAGATATAATCTCTTTGCTACTACCTATTTTTTTAACCACAGATATCCACAGATGAACACAGATGAACACAGATGAAGAGAAATATTAAGTTTTTGTCAAAGTACAGGATTTTATTTTTAAACCGCAGATGAACGCAGATGAAGAGTTTGATTGATTATTTACAAAGTCCAGAGGCAATTCGTGAAAGGTGCGATCGCCTTTTTAATTTAGCATTAGATGATAAATTGCCCTACTTTCGGGTTGATTTAACTAAATTAGAAAAATGCGCTGATTACGTTATTCAAGTAATGCGCGATGATTATCCTAATTTAGAAATTCCCTTTCATAGTCGCTGGCGACATTTCGAGGTAGGGAATGTTTCTCGCATCGCTGAATTAGATGCAGCTTTAGCAGAAGTTTCACCTCTGGAAAAGGCAAAAGTTAAATTTGATTTGGCAATTATTAGCGTTTTATTAGATGCTGGCGCTGGCCCAAATTGGCAGTATTTTGAACCAGAAACAGGACAAATATTTCGCCGTTCCGAAGGGTTAGCTGTAGCAAGTTTTCGGATGTTTATGCAAGGTGCTTTTTCGAGTAATTGTGATTTACCTTTGCAAGCAGATGCTAAAGGATTACAAAGTTTAAGCTTAACAACATTGCAACAAGGATTTC